>JACSRR010000098.1 GCA_014879635.1 Ignavibacteriaceae bacterium
ACAAGGGGGAGTAATCAGCCCATTACTGGTCAACCTATTACTCCACTATGCTTTTGATATATGGATAATAAGAAAACACCCTGAAATATGCGTTGAACGTTTTCCAGAGGACATCATCCTGCATTGCCATACAAAAGGACAAACAGAAGAAATTTTGCGGGCAATAACTGAAAGAATGGTACAATGAAAATAGGAATTAAGAACGGAATTGAGAATTTGTACAAATACTCAACAAACGAAGGCATTTTAATACCTGCCCGCTCTGCAATTGATTTAACCATAAAATTTGGTCCGTTTCCGATGTATGTCATTGCACCAAAAAATACTGCTGCAATTGAGATTGCAGTTAGATATTCTGCACCTTGGTGAATTTCAATAAATCGCATCGTTTCTCCGGTTCCCTTCTCAAAAGTCATACCATACTTACCCATAGCTGCACTTAAAAAGTTTAGGTAAGTGGGGGCATTATCCAAAAATGAAGATAATATACCTGTTGCCCAATAAAAAACTGAACTCGTGAAGAAATCCTTATATTCTTTTGCCTGATACGCTATTATTTGTAAAGCGGGTATCATTGTTAAGAAGATACCGACAAACAAATATGCAACTTCTTTAATTGGCTCAAAATCAAATTCATTTGCTTTTAATGCTTCTTTATTTGCATTTCTATAAGATAGATACACAACAGAAAACATTATTATTTCCCTGATTCCGAACGGAGTCGGTAATTTTGGTACCCACGAAATTATTGCCGGATCAAGAAATACCGAACAAAGTATAACTCCGAGATAAATAAAATTTTTACCGCCTTTAATTGTAATTTTACCTGTGTGCTCGGCATTATCCTCTTCACCTGGAACATGATTATGCGAATCAAAAAAGTAAAACACCGCTAATATTATTAGAATACAACTAAGCCAGATAAACCAAACATGCTCAACCACCCAGAAAAAAGGAACTCCTTTCAAGAACCCAAGGAAAAGAGGCGGATCTCCTACCGGTGTTAAACCACCACCTATATTACTCACAATAAAAATGAAAAATATAATGTGATATGGTCTAATTCTGCCCTTGTTCATCCTTATGAATGGTCTAATAAAGAGCATCGATGCTCCTGTTGTACCAATAAAGTTTGAAATCACCGCACCGATAAATAAAAACACGGTATTCACTAACGGTGAAGCTTTCTTATCAACTTTTATCAGTATCCCGCCTGATGCTACATAAAGAGAACTAAGCAACGCTATAAATGAGATATATTCTTCTACCGTGTGAAACAACTGAGAATATTCTCTCAAGAAAAACGCGTAGTAAACTACTATAATTAAACCGAAAATTATTGCAATTTTAGGATAATTGTGTTCCCAAAAACGATGATAAAATATCGGTCCGGTTGCTATCATTAACAATAAGAGTACAAACGGTATAATTGACAAAGGGTGTGGCATTACCGAAGTATGTGATTCATCTTGCTTAACCGTCCCGGTTGTTGCTGTATCTGATTTCGCTTCAATTGATTCTGTGTTCTGAAGAGTGCTGTCTAAAGCATAAACTTCATTCCCCGAACTAAGAATCAACGCTAAAACTATTAAAAATATTCCCTTAAAAAAAGGATGCATTTTTTAGCTCTTACTTAACAATATTTTGCAAAAATGTGTTAACTGTATCTCTAGAGAATACTTCAGTTATTCTCAAAAATGTTGAAGGATATATACCTATCCAAACAATAAATAAAATTAAAGGAATTAATAATGCAAACTCTCTCGTATCCAAATCTTTAAGTGACTCAAGATTTGCATGTCTAATTTTTTCTAAGCAAACCCTTTGGTACATCCAAAGTAAATAGACTGCCGCAAATATTACACCGCTAGCAGCAATAATTGAAAATATCCAATTGTTATAAATAGGTGATTTGAATGAACCTAAAAGAATGAGAAATTCGCCGATAAAACCATTTAAACCGGGAACGCCTATTGATGATAAAGATACTATCAGTAGTAATGTTGCATAAACAGGAACAACTTTAGCAATGCCGCCGTAATCAGCAATTTCACGGGTATGAGTTCTTTCGTAAATGTAACCTACCATAAGGAAGAGTGCCCCGGTTGAAAGTCCGTGGTTAACCATTTGAATAATAGCGCCCTGCATGGCTTCAACCGTTCCGGCAAAAATTCCGAGTACAATAAAACCCATGTGAGCCACCGAAGAATAAGCTACTAACTTTTTCATATCGGTTTGAACCATTGCGACTAAGGCGCCATAGATGATACCAATAACTGACAGCGTGGCAAACCAAGGAGCAAAATAAAGTGTTGCATCCGGGAATAACGGCAAATTAAAACGAATTAACCCGTAAGTTCCCATTTTGAGTAAAACACCTGCAAGAATAACGCTACCGGCTGTAGGTGCTTCAACATGCGCATCGGGCAACCAAGTGTGGAAAGGAAATAATGGCACTTTAATGCTAAAGCTGATTGCAAAAGCTGCAAACATCCACAATTGAATATTCATTGCCATATCAGGAGCAATTTGGTAAAGTTTTGTTATATCGGTAGTGAAACCGGTTGGAGTTGAACCTGCGTAAACACCTAACCATATTATAGCAACAAGCATTAATAGTGAGCCTGCCATGGTATATATAAAGAATTTGACAGAAGCGTAAATTCTTCTTTTTCCGCCCCATATACCGATAATAAAATACATCGGTATAAGCATTGCTTCCCAAAATACATAAAACAAGAATAAATCGAGTGATACAAACACTCCAATCATTCCCGCTTCAAGCACCAATACAAAAAATGTAAATTCTTTAACTTTTTCATTGATACTTGACCAACTTGAAACTAAAGCAATTGGAGTAATAAATGTAGTTAATAAAACTAATATCAGAGCTAATCCATCAACACCTACAAAGTAACTTATATCAAGATTACTTATCCAGGATGCTTTATCAACAAATTGAAATCCCCCCTTAGAAACATCAAATTGATAATAAAGGTATATTGACAAGATAAAGGTGATTATTGTAAACCCGAATCCAATATACTTAATTACCTGTTTCTTATCTCCGGGAACAAGTAGGAGGAATAACGCTCCTGCAACAGGTAAAAACAATATCAAACTTGTTAAAAAACTATTTTCCATTATAATCTCGACATTATCCAGAATATTGTGATTACTATGCCTACCATCATTACAACTGCGTAAATTTGGGCAACACCGGTTTGAAATTTCCTGAAGTGATCAGCTATGATCGTAATTATTTTAGCTACACCGTTTACTGTGCCGTCTATTAGTTTATTGTCTGCTTGTTTCCACAGAAATTTTTCGGAAAGTTTTACAGTAGGTGTTATAATTGTTTTCTGATAAACTTCATCGACAAAATATTTATTTAATAATAGATTATAGATACCTTTAAATTTAGCAGCCGTATTTGTTGCAATAGCCGGTGAGTTTAAATAAATATGTCTTGCTAAATAGATTGCCCCTGCAGCACCGGCTACAGAAAGCACCATTAAGAGTATCTCTTCAAAATGTGAATGAGCACCGTGAGGTCCTAAGATCAAATTAGCATCTGCGAAAACCGGTGCTAACCAACTTTTAAAAACATTACCACCCTCTCCGGAGAATACTTCGGGTATTCCTATTAATCCTCCAATTACTGAAAGAACCGCTAAAACCATTAGAGGAACAGTCATTACAGAGGGTGACTCATGCGGATGCGTATGGTGTTCGTCAAATCTCGGTTTTCCTAAGAATGTCATGTTTACAAGCCTGAACATGTAAAATGCCGTCATAAGAGCAGTTATCACACCAATTATCCAGAAAAGTAATCCTCCGTTTGCGTAAGCATCCCAAAGAATTTCGTCTTTACTGAAGAATCCCGAGAATGGAGGAATTCCTGCAATTGCAATTGCACCTATAAGAAAAGTTAAAAAGGTTTTCGGCATATATTTTTGTAAACCGCCGTAATGACGAATATCTTGTTTTTCATGCATTCCGTGAATTACAGAACCGGCACCCAAGAATAATAAGGCTTTGAAAAAAGCGTGTGTCATTACATGGAAGATACCGGCAGAAAATGCACCAACTCCGAGAGCAAGAAACATATAACCCAGTTGACTAACGGTTGAGTATGCCAAAACTTTTTTTATGTCGTTCTGTACTATACCAATTGTAGCGGCAAAAAAGGCTGTTAACAAACCAATTACTGCAACAGTCATCATAGCGGTTGCAGCTAATGCAAATATTGCTGCACATCTAGCTACTAAATACACTCCTGCGGTAACCATTGTAGCAGCGTGTATAAGTGCAGAAACCGGCGTTGGACCTGCCATCGCATCGGGTAACCAAACATAAAGCGGAATTTGTGCAGATTTTCCGATTGCTCCTATAAACAAAAAGATTGCAATTAACTCATAAATGCCAACATCACCAACTTTTCCGATTTGTGGCATTACTGATGCAAAATTTAGAGAATCAAAAGTGAGGAAAATCAAAAACATAGCAACTAAGAAACCAAAGTCACCAATCCTGTTTGTTATAAAGGCTTTTTTAGAGGCATCTGCAACTGTCCCTTTTTCAAAATCCCTGTCATAATAATAACCTATCAAAAGGTATGAACAAAGACCAACTCCCTCCCAACCAAGAAATAAGAGAACAAAATTATCTGCCAAAACGAGGTTCATCATTGCAAAAATAAATAGATTTAGATATGCAAAGAATTTCCAAAAAGCTCTATCACCGTGCATATAACCGATAGAATAAACATGGATTAAAAACCCTATTCCGGTTACAATCAATGACATCACAATTGAGAGTTGATCAACATGATAGCTGAAGCCTACATTCAGTTCGCCCGTGTTCATCCAAGTGAAAAACGGTACGGTAACCGAGCGGCTATCAGCAGGCATTGCCAATAACTCAAAAAATGAGACCAAAATTACGATGAAAGCAAGAAAAATACTGCCGCTTCCGATAGTACCAATTAGCTTTTCGTTCTTTATTTTACGCCCAAGCAACCCGTTTATTAAAAATCCGAGTAGCGGGAAAACGACTGAAAGATATATATAGTGTATCATTGCTTATCTATCTTCTTACCATTTTAAAATATTAATTTCGTCAATGTTCACAGTTAATTTATTTCTGAAAATCGCGATTATAATTGCTAATCCAACCGCAACTTCGGCTGCTGCAACCGCCATTACAAAAAACACAAAAAGTTGACCTACTACATCACCAAAAAATGATGAGTATGCTACAAATGTTAAATTAGCAGAGTTTAACATCAATTCTATTGACATAAAAACCACTATAGCATTTCTGCGGGTTAATACTCCTATTGTTCCTACAATGAACATAAAAGCACTTAACAATAAAAAATAATCAAGTTGTATCATAATTTCTCAATCAAGCTTTTTCTTTGAAATTACTATTGCACCTATTGTTGCCACCAATAGTACAAATGCTATTGCCTCAAATGGAAACAAATAAGTTGTGTAAAGATTTTCTCCTATATAGGCTATCTTTCCAATCTGTTCACTGCGTGAAGATTCTATTGAAACAGTTTGCCCTATATCTGATGCAAATATTGCAAATGCTAATTGACCAAATAAAAATAAACCGACTATTACGGCAAATATTTTCATTTTACGGTTAACTACAAAGTATTTATCTTCCTTTTCTGGACGCAAAAGCATTAATACAAATAAGAATAAAACCATGATGGCACCGGCATAAACTATTACCTGAACAACAGATAAGAACTGTGCCGATAGTAACAGGTAAAGACCTGATAGCGCTCCAAAATTTATTACCAAGAAAAGGGCAGATATTACCGGGCTTCTGCTTATTACCGTAAATATTGCAGTTACTACGGCTATTGATGCAAAAGCGAGGAAAAGTATTTCAGCTAATTCCATTAAATTAAACCTGAGTTATACAGAAAAGTTTTCAAAATGTGTGTGATTTGTTTATTTTGATGCCGTCTATAGGCTATTGATGTGCTGTTCCACATTAAGTTTGGCTTTATGTTTACTATTTCTTTAGTTTTACCGATTATTGAGTTTTCGCCGCTAATTGATATCAACACTCATTCAAAACAATTTTGTGAAACAATTTGTATTTTAAAGTACCAAATATATAATACAAGCAGCCAATATCAAAAAGAGTTTTAATGTTTTCCTCCTTTCAACCTATTCTTTTTTTATTTTCTCCCCTTTTTATCTTTATTTTTACTCCTCTTGAGCTTTTAACTGAACCGTTCATCTTTCTTTAGTACAATTAATCTGAAAATAGCATACTCAACAGGGTTTATCCTAATTTTTGGCACAATTTTTGATTATTAATCAAAATGTAATTGATTAATGTTTAATTAGGTCATTAGTAACTTCTTAATTTTTAAATACTTAATGCTTATATTTGCAAGTTTAGAAAAATAAAAATTGGAAATAAAGTAAGACAATCTGTCAGATGTATGTCATTTTTTAATTAAGTATGACAAAATTACCGGAGCAAATCAAATGTTAAACGATGATCTAAATGCAAGAGAAAAAAGTATTCTTAGGTATGTTGTGCAGCAATTTATAGTTACTGCCTCACCCGTAGGGTCAAGAAATATAACTAAAAAGTACAATTTAGGAATTTCTCCTGCTACCGTCAGAAATATTATGTCTGATTTAGAAGAATCAGGATACATTGGGCATCCGCACACATCTGCAGGAAGAATCCCCACAGATAAGGGATACAGAATGTATGTTGATGATTTGATGGAAATTCAGGCTTTAAACAGCGAAGAGAAAAAAAGCATAAATAAAGATTTAGATACAAATTCAATTGACCAAACCGAAATTTTAGATATTGCTACAAAAATTTTGAGCAGGGTTACTAATCAATTAGCTTGTATTGTTTATCCAAAATTTGACGCCGGCATTTTACAGAAGATTCAACTTATATATCTCTCTTCTAATAAAATTTTAATTGTTATCACTATCAAATCAGGATTGCTGAAAACAGTTACTATCGAATTAGATACCGAAATTTCTGAAAGTTCAATTGAACCGGTACAATCTCTTCTGAATGAAAAGCTAAGCGGTCTGAAACTTTCTGAAATCAGATTAAGTTTTTCAAATAGAATTAAAGAATCTGCATCAGAAGACAATCCGATTTTTAGGATATTAGTTGAATCGGCGGATAAAATTTTTTCAGATATTAGAACCGGCGAAAAAGTTGCCGTTACGGGTGCTAAAAATTTGTTATTACAACCGGAATTTGAAGACCCGTTAAAATTTCATAGCGTTGTTGATTTAATAGAAGATAAAGAAATAATCCTTCATATTTTTGAAAACTCCTCAGGGCTTTTCTTGGCAAAGAGAAAAGATGTGAACGGAGTGAGTGTTGTTATTGGGCAAGAATTGCCTTCAAATTCAGGTAGTGATTACAGTTTAGTCACAAAAGAATACAAGGTAGGCAATGTTTCCGGTACTATGGGTGTCATTGGACCAAAAAGAATGGATTATTCTAAAATCTGTCTCTTATACACATCTCCGAGCCCACGA
>JACSRR010000209.1 GCA_014879635.1 Ignavibacteriaceae bacterium
AAAAAATAAATTTTAAGAAAAACATCGTAGAACTTTCTTAATTGATTTACATTTAGTTTATTGTCATCGGTATCTACATCGTTATTGAGTAATCTCGCTAACTCAAAAACGGAAATTTCATCTTTGAAGTTTAAATCTGAGATTAAGTTGATTTTGATTTTGCCTTCCGCAAAAAAATCTCTTGTAGTAATCTTATCATTTAATGCTGTATTGGGTTTGGTAGTTGATTGATTATTCATCATTGCTCCTGTTTTTTCTTTCTGAGTAAATTACGGATGCTGTAAGTGGCATCAGAATTCTTTTTATTTTTTGCGCGTATTCATCCTCCTTATTTAATTTAAGAATAGCATCAAAAAAGTTCTTCAATTCTTCAGTTTCATAGCCGTTAGTTTTATCCTTAACATTCCTATTTATATAATATGTTAAAATTGGATGCCAATTAATTTTATTAAATATTCCCTTCTCAAACTCCTTAAATAGTTCCGATAGTGAATAAAGATAGCGTACTACTGCAAGTGAAATTTGTTCTTTCTCAATCCATTTATTCATTGTTTCACGCATTAGCAAGATATTGTTAAGTTCGCTAACCTTTAAATTTGTATCAAAAATTCTAACGCCGGCTTTGTTAAAATCACCATGATATTTGAGTTTATTATCAACATCTTTAGTTTTAAACCCATTTTTAATCAGTTCTTGATTCTCTTCCGAAAACTCTGATACAATATTTACCGGCGTGTTGTGTTTGAAGTTTGTTAAAGAGTATGAAATATGTATTTCCGGATTTAATGCCGTAAACTCTTCAAACCTTCTATTCAGAGATAAAAGAAATTCAACCGAAGAACTTTGAGGTGTAACCAACATTAAATCATCTCCGCCGGCAAATACGGTGTAAATAAATTTATCATTCTTTTTAGTGCTTGCCGTTTCTAACCCTGTTTTACAAAAATTATTCATAAAACCATTTAGGTAAAAAGAAAAAAAGTATTTTAATTGATAACTCATGGTTGAAATTGCTGAAACGGGTACGGCTAATTTTGAAGATTTTAATCCGTAAGCCATAATTAAACCAAGATTATCTATATCTCCTTTAATTAAGGTTAAATATTCTGCGCCGTCATTATATTTTTCGAGTTTCTCAAAATCAATTACACTATTATCACCTTCATCAATTGAGGCGAAGTTTGCCACATCTAAAAACAAGGCATCATTAAATTTACTACCGTTGCCTGCTTTTAATTCATCAATCAACAATTTATAGTTTGCATTAAGAACAATTACCCGGTTCCGTTCCGTATTTCCGGTATCTTTTAATTTAGAAACAGATTTTATTAAAAGCGTGCCGTCAATTTTTTCATAATTAACTACCACTGCACCCTTAGTAATTTTATCGCCTAATTTATATTCAATTGCAACTTGTTTATCAACTTTATATTTTTGGTTTTCTCCATTTTTACCTGAATCTTGAATAAATTCTAATCTATTCTTTAATACGGGCTTGCCGGTAATTGCGTCTTTAACCGTATCGGTGCCGTTTTCATCATCTTTATCAGGTTCAATAAAATCACCCGGAATTACAAAAATATCTTCATTAACTGCACCATTAGTAAAAAACATACTTTTGAAAGATTTATTTTTACCGTTTAGTAGATCTTCAGATGCTTTATTTATAATTAAACTAAATTCTGATTCACCCTTTGCTAATTCTTCAAAACTAAACGGGAAATGACCGCAACCAAATTGAAGTTCAAAATTAAAATTCTTTAATAAAATATTTTCAATTTCGCTCATTGCAGATTGTAATATTTGTTCAAAATTATCATCATAAGGTGCAATAATATAAAATTTACCTCCTGCCAGCATAATCATACTTGCACTAGAAACTCCAAATTTATCAAGAAGTACCGAGGCGGCTATCGAAGTAATAATATGAACAAATATTGACCTCCCTCTAAGCATTTTTGCCTGTTTTTTATTCCGGATGTTAAATATATATTTTTGAATACCCGGAAAGTCACCAATTATTAAAGCTAACTTATTACTCTGCCCCAAACCTTTAGTTAGATATATAGAATGTGCCAGTCCTGCCGTGTCTTTGAGATGATTGAATAAAGAGACGGCAGAAAATTTATCCCCCGTTTTAGCCGGTATGCACCACACATAATTTTCTAACAATTGTATTAAAAAATTTATAAGCGTGTTAAAATCTGAGCCCACTTTAAATTGCTTTAAAATAACGCCTAAATCTTCTTTAAATTTATCAAGAAGAGTTAAACTAATTTTGCCGGGTACGGGGTCTAAATCTTCTTTAAATTTTGGCAGCAATGCGTCATTTAATTTGTTCTTTTCTAATTCTTTAATATTATAAAATTTTGAAACGGGTTGAACTACGGCATTTAGTTTCACTTTGGAGAAAATAGAAGCAAGGTATTTACTATCTGAGTCTGATTTGACTATTTCTTCATCAATACCGTTTATATTCTTTAATCCGGATGAAATTCTATCCGCATCAATGAGGGCATTGAGTAAGAGGTCTTCTCCTTTATCTCCGTGATGATTTAATATGAGTGTTTTTAATTTTTCAACGGCACTGTTTTCATTATCAAGAATTGTTTTAAATTCATCAAAGTACATATCAATTAAAGAAGAAGCCGTCAATTGATGATTTTCACTTTCATCAGTATTGCAAATTTGCATGAATCTGCCTAAATCGTGAAATAAGGCTGCTAATAAAATTATTTTTTCTTCAATTCTCATAAAATTTTCCGGCATTAGTTTAATAATTAATATAGAGTAAAAATAAAGAACATTTTCCGGCTATCCGGGTACCGCCATACCAAACCCGAGAGAGTTTTTTTCGCCGAAGCCTGCATCATATCCTGTTTTTATTAATTCGATATCCCCCTCTACAAAAAAGGGGATATTGTTACCGATTATATTAAAGGGAGCTATGCCTGGTTTTCTGACAACAACTTTACGGGTTGGTTTTTGATTTCGTGCCAGTACCCGATTTAAATACTCTTCATCCCACTTAAATTTTAACCCTTCTCCCGTATAATCTTTATTGTTGATAATAGAATACTTGTTAATAAGATTGTTCAAAAATATTCTGTTAGTTTCATTTACATCTTCAAAATGTTCTATATGGTGTTGAGTCAATTTGCCGTTCATCTCCTTTCTTGTTGAGAGTACTAAGGGAGAGAGACAAACAAATCTCATTTTAGAATAGAATTCCGGGTCGGGTATAATTTCACATTGTTCCATCATAAAATGTGATATACATTCATCGGCGTTAATAGTTAATAAGTTGTTTGTAAATGCACCTATAAGCAGGTTGGAGATAAATGAATCGGGTAAGGGAGTTGAAAAATAGATTGTTGCAAAATTATTTTTGATACTTGCAACTCCGTTTTCAATTCTTTCGGGTGTAAATCTGAGAGCATAACTAAACAATTTATAGGTTTTACCCTCTAATTTATATCCCGTTGAGTGTAAGAACTCAGAAAATTCTGAGGACCCAAATCTCAATAAATTGTAAATTGCAGCAGAACACGGATAGTTATAATTAAGGCTGATGCCTTTACTCTTAACTAATTTTAGTTTTATTAAAATTCTCAATCCTGATTCCTGTACTTAGTTTTCAATTAGTAAAGCATGATATGCAAATTAAGAAAAATATTTTACTTAAACGACTGCTTGAAGTTCTTTTTTTATAATTTGTAATAGATTTTACGCAATTTTTACCACCACTCTCAATACGGTTCATTTAGCTCTTCATCTGAATTACCGGGGTCAATGATTGCCTCAATTTCATTATTCTCGAAACTTTCTAAATAAAAGAGTGTATTCTTAATTTGATCGGGGGGAGATGAAATGGCATGTTTAGCCACCAATTTATTTATTTCATCCAATTTTGTACCCAGTGCGCTCAAACCGGTAATCGAAACTGTTACAATTTCTAATGCGGGCTCGGCTAAATTGCTGATTAATATCTCTTTCAATAATTGAGCGGTTTTTTCTTCTAACCGGTCAGAAATTCTGTATTTTTGGTCGCTTGGTCCTCTCAATTTAAAGAAGTTGTGAAGTAGTCTGTAACGGGCGTAAGGTTTTACAGTTTTATCCTGAATTAATTCAAACAATACATTAACAGCCTGTTGAATAGTTTCCGGTTTAACATTATATTGAACTAAATTTGACATAATACACCAAGTAGAATGTTTACTGCTTCCGGGGTAAAATTTGGTAATCTGCGAAAGAGTTTTTATGTGTTCCGGCGTTCTATCATTCCTTTTAATATTATTTTGAAAAGCCTTGCAATATTTTTTAGCCTCATCATCCGAGCTCACACCTGTAATCTGATTAATATCAAAACCGGTATCAATATCATAAAAATCTCTATCCAAAAGTTCGATTGCAAACCGGTTTCTGTTTTCATCTGTTGTTGTTAAAGAATTTGAGGCAGGAAGTACAGTGCTTTCCGGCTCAGATTTAATGCTAATATTTTCTGCCGTAGCAATATTGTCAATACCGTTAAGTTCTTCTAACTGAGTAATCAAAGATTCAGTGTACATCTCTTCTTCATGAAGGAAATCATCAATTAAGGCGTCAATATTGTTATCTGTTTCGTACTGATCAATAAAATTTTCAAAATCTTCATTTTGAATAATTTCAATTGACGAACTATCTAATATTTCAAAGTCAAAATAGTCGTCTAAATCGTTGGAAATTAATGCTTTATCTGATTCTATATCACCGGTGTCCGAAATAGTTTTCGAAGAATTCAGATTTAAGCCTTTAGCTAACAACTGTTCTTGCAGAGTAAGGATTGCCAAGGATAACTCTTCCTTACTTTTAGAGAAGATTCTTATATCATCATTATATCTGCCGAAAAGAGAATTTTCAAATTTTGACATTTCGAAATCAATATCTTTGAGATAGATATTTGCTAAAAATGAATCTGCATCATTTCCGGTGCATAACCCTTGTTTTAAGTTGGTAACTTCCTTTATGGTTTTTGTTCTCGAATTATACGATGCCACAGGGTATGCCAAGAGTTTTGAAAGCATTTCGATAAAGTAGTTGTCTGTTTTTATCCTTAGATTTGAAGTAACCGAAGTGATCAGATTTTCGTGCGAAACAGAGTCATAAAAAGCAGAAATATCGGTTCTAAGCACATTTCTATAGTTTTCTCTGCAATCAACTTGCCATTTACAAAAGTTAGACCAAGGACCTTTGGCAAAATCTTCTGTGAGGTTTGTTTTAGCATCTTCACCTTTAGCTCTTCTGTTTGCAAAACAAGTTTCCGAAAGCTCACTATCTAAATATTTGGCAATTATATTTACAAATGCAAACCTTATTACTAAATCTTTGAACGGAATGTGTATCATTCTTCTAAAACAGAGTTTGTTTTTCGGCGGGAAATAAGCAAATGCAGGCGAAGGCGAATATCTATCCGGTTTTTGGATTTCTTCGATAATTTGGAAAATGATTTCGTCTTTATTTATCGAATAGTATAAAAGCTCTGCTTCATCATAATATGTTGATTTATACGAAGCATTTATTGCATAAGCATAAGAAATTTCGATGTTCTTTTTACTTTTAAATTCTCTGTATAATTGACTGCTATCCATAATTTTGACCAATTTCCGTAATTAATTAATGAAAAATTTTCTACTGTTAAATATAGAGTGCCAGAGAGGGAAATTTTCCGTCACATTGTGATAATTTTTTGAAATTTTTTTATTGAGAGAATAAAAATCGTAATTTTGCGTTCAAATAAATCATCATTTCTACTTCAATATTTTACCGGAGAGAGTTAAAATTGGCAAATAAAGAGTTATTAGAGCATAATCGCGAAGCATGGAATATTTTGGTAAAAGCCGCAAACCGGTGGACAATTGCAAGAGGTCATGAAGAGATTTTAGCAGCAAGAAACGGTAAATTAGACCTTTATCTAACACCCACAAAGTTTGTACCTCAAGAATGGTTGGGTGATGTAAAAGGGAAAAAGGTGCTTTGCTTAGCATCGGGAGGGGGTCAACAAGGTCCGCTTTTAGCAGCGGCAGGCGCAGATGTAACGGCTTTTGACCTATCTGATTTGCAGCTTGCACAAGATAGACTTGTAGCTGAGAGAGAGGGTCTAAATATTAGAACCGTTCAAGGAAATATGCAAGATCTTTCAGTTTTTGAAGACGAAAGTTTCGACCTCGTTTTTAATCCGGCTTCTGTTGTGTTTGTTGATGATGTATTACCGGTTTGGAAAGAGTGCAGCCGGGTTTTAAAAAAAGGGGGGAGATTGTTAACCGGTTTCACCAATCCTCTTTATTATTTGTTTGATTCAACCGACCCTGAAAAGCCGGTAAAACTTGAAGTGGTTAACAAAATTCCGTATTCCGACAGTAAAAGTCTCAGCAAAGAAGATATAGAAAGGTTTAAACCGGCGGGTTATCCTTTAGAACACAGCCACACACTTGATGATCTAATTGGGGGTCAAATTGCTGCCGGTCTTTTGATTGCAGGCTTTTTTGAAGATAATTGGACTGAATCGGGTCACCCGCTTGAAGATTACATCAACTGTTTTATTGCTACTATGGCAATAAAAAGCAGTTGAAAGATCGCTAAAGCTGACAGGTAAAATTAGTGGGTAGTGGGTAGAAAATTCAATTTTTGACGCCGGAGGTGTCACATATTTGTAGTAAAAAAGAAAGTCAGATTTGTTCAGGACCCCGAATGTGGTCACATGTTAAAAAAGGTTTTAACCGCCGAGCACACCGAGAACACAGAGAGGAAAAAAAGTTCGAGGTTCGAGGTTCGAGGTGTCTTGTCCTAAATATGGTTGTCACTAATCTGGACAGAATTTTCTAAATGGATATTGAGGTTGCAAAATCAATTTTTTGAATCCGGAGGTGTCACATATTAAAAAAGATTTTAACCGCCGAGCACGCCGAGAACACAGAGGGGCATATTTGTAGTAAAAAAGAAAATCAAATAAGTTCAAGACCCCGAAGGCGGTCGTATGTTAAATTTATCTAATTTGGTGAGAACCCTAATATTTATTTTTAACGCCGAACAGAATAGTACAGGATTTAACCCTAAACCAAGAACGAAGAACCAAGAACGAAGAACCAAGAACCTTCTCTGCGGTTGGTTTCTTTAAAACTAAAATTAATCATCATAAACCCCAAAACGAATATTCAAAAAATAATGCAAAAATGTTTTTATAAATTTGGAAAATATTATTATATTAGCAGTCTTGAAAAATTAAAAGTTTAGGATCATTAAGATGAAAAAAGGGCTTCACCCTAATTATAGAGCGGTTGTATTCAAAGATTTCTCGTGTGATTTTGCAATTTTAACGAGATCAACGGTTAGTGCTCATGAAACTATAGAGTGGGAAGACGGTAACACATATCCGTTGGTAAGGCTCGAAATTTCAAGCGGCTCGCATCCGTTCTTTACCGGAAAACAAAAATTATTAGATACTACCGGTAGAGTTGAGAAATTTATGAAGAAATATGCCA
>JACSRR010000108.1 GCA_014879635.1 Ignavibacteriaceae bacterium
AAATTTAATAAATAATCAATATAAATTCAAATTATGACGCCGGAGGTGTCACATATTTGTAGTAAAAAAGAAAATCAGAATTGTTCAGGACCCCGGAGGCGGTCGCATGTTAAAAAAAGGTTTTAACCACCGAGCACACCGAGCACACAGAGGGAAAAAAGTGAAAACCGCAAATTCAATTTTTGACGCCGGAGGTGTCACATATTTGTAGTAAAAAAGAAATTCAGCTTTGTACGACCCCGGAGGCGGTCGTATGTTAAATTTTCCAGATTGATATTAATCATAAAAATAATTTACTGCCCGGTCATTTCGACTCTGCTCAATCCCCGACTGGACCGGAACCAAGAACGAAGCACCAAGCACTAAGCACTCCCGATTCTTTCCGGGATAGCACCTATCCACTATTAACTCAAAATCAATTCAACTACTATTTTAATTGTCATCAAACTTAATATTTTTATACTCCTCCTCACTCAACTTAAAATCAGGGTCAATTACTTTTACTTCTTCGTAGGTTAGGTCGTATAGCCTGTAAACTAAGTTGTCTATTTGTTGCTCTAACGAGGTTGTGTCTTTGCCATTTTTTTTACCTATTAATATTTGTTCTACTAATAAGATAAATGGTTTTTGTTGTTCCTCCGGAACCAAGGGAATAGGGATTTGATCAATGACCGTATTAAAAAGCTGTACTCCTCCACCTTCAACTTCATTAAAAATATATTTTTTAAAATAAAAATCCAATGCTTTTGAATTAAAAATAAAAATAATTGATTTCAAATCAATCGAACTACTTGTCAAAATATTTGCCGCGTTATTGTAATAGTATTTGTTTTCATCTATCAGAAAATTAATATTAGAGCCTATTATTTTCCAAACTATCTTCTCCTTTTCAAATTCTTGTATGTAGGCGCAATTACGTAGATTTGACCAATGATCTCCTTTATCTTGGCGTTTTATAAGTTGATCCTCAAATTGAAGCAAGTGTTTATAAACCGCAGGGTAATCATTTACGACATCTATGCGTGGCAGTTCACCTTTAATTCCGTTGTGCGAATTTATCAACCACAAATCAGCAAATTCCGCTTTATATCTTTTAATATCCCGCCCTCTTAAGATTGGTTTAATAATTTCAGCACTTTTGGGGTCCTGAGCAATAAGCTCATCTTTCTTTTTACCGTCTATTATAAATGCTTCGTTGTAGCCTGTCAATATTCCTCTGTAAATCTGTACATCCCAATCTTTGAGGGGTTTTCCAATTTTTTCTATTTTAGTTTTGATGTTTTGTTCAATCTCATTTGAAATTGTCCAACTATCTTCAGTAATTTGGTTAAGAATCATCCATTTTGATTTATAGATTTCAAAATTGCTCACACTTTTTTCTTTAGAAATGTCAAGTGCCCTCAAATAGTGATTTTTTGGTTTTTCAGCCATTTTCTGAAGTATAAGAATATTTGTATCAACCGTTGCAGATTCAAAGACCCCGCTACCCAAGTCAATTAATGCTACCGGATTGTGCTTACAGAAATAGGCACGGGTACTTTTCCCATAACCTGCCCGCATCCATTTGTTTGAGGTAATGAATGTTAAAATGCCCTTAATTTTAAGTAGTTGTATTCCTTTTTCGTAAAATAGTGAATAAATATCGCCGGTGCGTTCAAAAGTTTGATAACCTTGATTCTCAAAAGTTTTTGCCAACAATCCGTTATTTTTTTGCAACTGTACATAAGGCGGGTTACCTATTACAATATCAAAGCCGGGTTTTTCCGTAATTTGCTCGTTTAACACTTCTGGAAAATCTAATTTCCAATCAAAAAAGTTAAGAGGATTATCACGGGTTTCTTTTAATTTTTCTAATTTCTGAATTGTTCTTTCCCAAATATCTTTGTTTAACAAACGATCATGATCGGTAACTTTAGTTTTCTTTTTGTTTTTAAAATCACTAATCAATGTTTCATTTTTCGCAATCATCAGATTAAGAGTTTCTATAAGCAGGTCAATTTTGAGGTTTCGAATTTGAAACGATAAATCCTTTTTATCCTTTTCGGAAGTAAAAAATTCCTTTTGTTTTACGCTTAATTTATCTAACAATGCCTTTATTTTAATTGTTGAATTGTTGCCAAAAATACCTTGTTGATAAATATCTAAATCCCAATTTATATCAACAACATCATCGTTAAGTTTGCTTACCAAACTGTTTCCCACTACAATTTTGTAATCAAGATTAGGCAGGGGTTTGGGGGTTTCTTCGTCAACTACAAGACTAAGCCAGAAGCGAAGCCGGGCAATATCAACCGCCCCTTTTTCAATATCAACGCCGTAAATACTTTTTTCGATTATGTTTAATTTTACTTCCGATGGGTTAAATGCCTCCAAATTACCGTGATAAAAGTAATGCAGGGTTTGTTTTGCCGAGAAAATTTCTTGCAGCAGCCCCATAGGAAAAGCCCCCGAACCTATAGCTGGGTCGCAAATTTTAACGCTATCTAAAGCCTTGTTAAATTCATCAAAATATTTTACTATTAAGTCTTTTTCACTATCTTCAAGCGTTTTTTTGAGTAGTTTTTCGATTATTACCCGGTCAATCTTTTTTTCATTATTATAAACCGGTTGTTCAAACTCTAATTGCCCTTCGGTATAATTATTAAGCGGGAAAAGCGAAGGTTGTTGCGGTTGAGTGAAAGTAGTGTGACCAATTATTTCGAAACCTTTATCCTCAAACCAAGTTGTTAAGTATTCAATTAAACTCTCTTGGCACATATAGTGAACAATTTCTTTAGGGGTATAAAAGGCACCTTTATCCTTGTTATCCTCTAAGAGGTTCTCAAAAATATGTCCGAGCATTTCGGGGTCAACGGCAACGGTTTGGTCGTTAGGGTCATCTTCGTAAATTGTGAAATTATATTGGTCAAAGAAAGCAAATAAATTTGCGAATAATGTTTGGTTAAAAATTATGTTGCGGTGTTTAACTTCCTCTTCCTCAAAGAGACCGCCGTTAAGGAATGGAATTTTAATTAAATTGCCCTCTAACAATTCGATAAGGTCATCATCTCTCTGGTTGTTGAGTGAGTCAAAAAATAGCTTGGTCAAAACATTTTGATAAAAACTTCCTTTGTACTCATAATTGGTAAACAAATTTGAGATAAACTGAAGGTCGCCTTCTCCCCAATTTCCGTTTTGAGGAACGCCGAGCCACCCTTTTTTTTGAATAAAATAGAGAAATACGATTCTACCGAGCAGCTTTTTACAGAAATCGCGAACGCTCTTTTCATCGCCGTCAAATTTACTTTGAAAAATACTCCGTTCATTTATCAAATAACTACAAAAAGCGGAATAGTGAAGTTTATAAGAGGTAAAAAATTCTTTAGAGAGTTTTTCAACGGAGAAAGCGTCTTTAATATCGTCTAACGAAACTTTATCCACTTTGTTAAGCAGGAGAGTAAAACGGTCAACGGCTGTTCTACAGCTTTCGTCTTCACCTAAGAGGTAGGTATATCTTTTGGGGTCGGTACTATTAGTTTTTAGAATGCCTTCGGGGTCAAAACCGGTAAGTTCGGAAACATAGGTAAAACGCCAATTTTTGGAGCTCTCCTGATAATAAACGATAAAGGCGCCGTCAATTTGGTTCCAAAATCTTTTGAGTAAATTTCTTAACCCTACACGGTTTCTTTCTAAAATTACACCGCCGGTTAGTTTAACTTCGTAAAGATCAATTGTTCTGTAAAGTCCGTTTTCGAAAAGTTTAATAAAACCAAGTTTGTAAGCTTCACTTGCGATAGAATTATTTATACCCGGCAACGGCATCGGTTGAGATAAGATCTCTTTATTTGAGAATGCTTTTCCTAAAAAGCCTTTCCATTCTTCTCTATTATAGCGTGATTTAAATACTTTTTCAATGTGTTGTTTATTCATCATTATATAAACGACTCCGAAATTATTAATTGCGGTTCTTGAATGCTTATTAATTTATCGTCATCAAATTCAAACTGCGGAATATCATACTTAATAACTATTTTGTTTAGTTCGGTAATGATTGAGTTAAAATCTTTAAACTTTTTCTGAATTGTATTCACATCTTTCGGAAGGTTCGTAAATTTTCCAACATCAATTAATTTGTGCATTTTTTGGATATTCTCTTTTGTATCTATATCAACACTGTCAAATTTGAGGAGGTCGATTAAGAACTTTTTACTTTGACGGGCAACCCCTCCGCGAGCATCAGGGGTAACAGGTTCAGTATGATTGTTAATTGTTTCCGTGTCAAAATGTGTGATTGCCGCCTTTACATGTTCATGGTGAAAATCCGGAAGTGGGGTAGAATTTTCGTTAATCTCTGCTTCAAAAATTTTAATTGCCTCTAAGGGAGTAATTACTTCAGCTTTTAGGTTTGAGTGAACAAGATAAAACTCATTTTTAATTACGGTTTTCAGAAAAACTGCAGATTTCCGGTTTAATTTACCATTTTTGATTAACTCTGAATTTCTGCTAACGCGTGATTTAACCGGCAATTTCTTAATAAAATCAAACTTAGCTTTATTATCCCGTTTAAATTTTCGAATAAAAAAGAGATATTTAAGCCTTTCGTCTTCTTCTTCCTTAAGTTGGCCATCAAACAGTTTAACATCGTCTAAAATTTCATCAACCGAATAAACTTGATTATCTTCGCCGAATGCGGTGTGAAAAGCCTGAATTTTAGTTAGGGCTGTTTTATTAAGTTTAATTTGTTGGTCGCCCTGTGTTGAAGGATAAAACACAAAATTGTAGATATTGGGTGCTTTAGCACCAATTCTATTTACTCTGCCTATGCGTTGCATAAGTTTAGTAGAGTTCCAAGGGGTATCATAGTGAATAACAACATTAGAGCGGTGCAGGTTAACGCCTTCGGCAAGAACCTCGGTTGAAATCAGGATATTGTATTTATCCTTCTGTTTTTCAAGGGGAATATTAGCGTCAAAATTGGCTACAATCTCGTTATAGGCAGAATTACGGTTATCTGCCGAAATATTTAGAACATCGTTTCTACCCGCTTCATTAAGTTTTGCAGTTAGGTAATCGACTGTATCTTTAGCTTCGGAAAAAATTACCAATTTGCCTTCTAAATTAATAGCGGGGTCTAAGAATTTTTTGTCGAGTAAATTAAGGAACTGCTTAAGTTTTGGGTCATAATCAATTTTATTCCATTTATCTACAAGGTCTTTAATGATAGAGGAATCTTTTTTTAACTGATCTAAAAACCATGGTTCAAAATCATCTGCCGTAAAAATGCGGTTTTTAGGATTCTCTTCAGAAATTTCTTCAATTAACTTTTCAATTTCTTCTTCGCTAATCCCCTTTTCAAGAAGTTGGTTAATATTGAGATCGGGAGCAATGTAGATTTTATTGTTTTCAAACATTGCAATCATTCTTTCGGTAGCGGTGTGAAAAGCGTTAAGGGATTTCTTAAACGAATAGAAACTGCTTTCAAGTCGCTTTACAAGCTGGGTTTTCATAATATGGGCAAGAGCTTTTGAAGATCTTTCGGCATTTTCATAATATTGAGATTGAATATTTTCTTTTAGTCCGAATATTGCCTGATACCGGTAATATTTAATTTTATCGGGGTCAGTGAGATAAAAAACCGTGTTGTAGAACAACTGATTCAGATTTTCATCTAAAAAATACTCAACTTTTTCGGGAGGCATAACTTCGGGAAAAACAATTCCTTGCTGAATGATATCGTTTTTGTAGTCATCGTTATTTTCAATGTCTTTACGGGTTCGTCTAACGGTTATCGGTTCAACAACATTCTTTCTGATATCGCCGTAAATTTTACGCAATTTATCTAAGTCAATCTTGTCCTTTTTTATTAACGATTTATATTCTGCAATTAAAGGTGCAAAGAACGAAGTTAAATTTGAAACGGGCAGTGTTGATTGCCGGGTATCTTGAAACATCGAAATTTGGTGAAGAATATCGCCGGGGTTATTATTAAGCGGAGTTGCCGTAACTAAAACCACTTTTTTTTGCCTGCCGGGAATAGACCCTTTGTTATTTCGCGGACTTTTACAGATTATTTGTAGGTCTTTAAATATTCCGGTTTCATGATTTCTAAATTTGTGTGATTCATCAACAATTACTAAATCGTAATCTTCCTTGTTCCAATAATCAGAGTTACCGTCAAGAATTTTGAAGAGGCTGCCGTTAGAAACAAATTTTGTGTGATTGTCAATTTTGAACTCTTTGAAGGTATTCTTCCAATTTTTTTCGATAGCGGGGGGATAAACAACCAAAATTTTGCTGTTTTCCTTTCCGTTTTTGTGTAAAAACATATTGGCAATCATGGCGGCAATTACAGTTTTACCGAGACCTACAACATCTGCTAATATAAAACCGTTATGTTTCAAAAGCATATTAAAGCCTTCGTTAACTGCATCTACCTGATAAGAGAGTTTTTTGAAGTATGGGGGTAAATCGCCCACGGTTGCGGGATTATAGTCAATGTTATCGCCAAAATACTCTATCAGAAGTTTTACATAGAGCTCAAAGGGAGTAACTTTATCGTTAAGATAGGTTTTCTCTTTTAGGGGAGTAACATCATCGGGCAAAATATCTACACTTTCACTCCATAACTTTTCAAATTCCGAAGTGGCAAAAAGAACATCGTCATAATCGTTTAGTTGTACATTAAATTCGTAGTTAGTGTTTTTTCCGCTGCCTAAGCCGGGTTCGGTAAAGTTTGAAGAACCGGTAATTACGGAAGCGGGGGTGTGTTGGTTAAATCCTTCGGGTTTGAAAATATAAACCTTTGCGTGAATATTTTTACCGGGGTGCGCCCTTAATTGAATCTTTTTATTTTCAACATCCTGAATAAATTGGATAATACCGTCTTCGGTTGTTTTATCGTAATTTGCATTTTGAATATCAAGATGCATTTGTTCGATAAATTCTTCTTTGGTTCTACCGGTATCCCAAAAAGGCTCTAAGCCCTTCCGGTTAAATTCTTTAGTTAATTTATCAACATTAATACCTACCAATATTCTGATTTTCGGCACATTGTCTAAAAAGGGACGAACCTTAAAATATCCCGATGAGCGAAAATATCCTACTAATGCGTCAAAAAAATGGATGTTTTGATTGTATGTAAAAACACCTTTAAATTTATCGAGAAGAGTATTTTCTGAGTTGTTAGTAAAAAATTTAGTTGACATTAAGATCCCATAATTAAAATTGGAATTTGTATTTGTAAAATACTCTCTTTAGAGATAAAAATTAAATTATGGCAGGATAAATTTTTAAACAAAGTTAGGGGGGCGCAGTCCCGACGGAGTCGGGAGTAAAGAGTGAAGGGGGGCGTAGTCCCGACGGAGTCGGGAGTGAAGAGTGAAGGGTAATCCCGACAAGAATCGGGAGTGAAGAGTGAAGGGTAATCCCGACGGAGTCGGGAGTAAAGGGTAAAGGGGGGCGCAGGGCGCAGTAAAGGGAGGC
>JACSRR010000064.1 GCA_014879635.1 Ignavibacteriaceae bacterium
TTAGGTAAATAATGAGTAGCCCCGCCGTTTAGGATAAACTCCTTATCTCCGTCCATAGCATACGCGGTAAAAGCAATAATCGGCGTGTTTTCATAACCGTTTATTTTTTTAATTTCTTTAATTACATCAAGGCCTGAAATACCCTGGCCTATGCTAACATCAATAATAACGGCATCAAATCTAATTTTTTTGGCTTGCTCAATTGCGGCGTAACCACCGTCAACATCAATTATTTCACCAAATTCTTTAAGATATAGTTTTTCAAGCTCAATAGTTAGTTGATTATCCTCAACAATAAGAATTTTATATTTCTTTTCCGGGATTTTTAACTGCTTTTCAGTTCCTAATTCTTCTTCTTCAAAAGAAATATTACTTATATGTGGGAAAAATAATTTAAAGTTACTTCCTTTACCGGGTTCAGATTCAAGTTCAATAAAACCATTTAAAAGTTCTACATATTGTTTTACAATGGATAAGCCCAAACCTACGCCTTCAAAACTACGATTAAAACCCTCATCGGCTTGACGAAAATCTTCAAATATTTTTTGGTGCTGAGATTTATCAATACCGATACCGGTATCCTTTATTGAAATACAATCAAATAGGTTATTTTGCCTAAGTTCAGAGTAAATATCAACAGTAATTGAACCCTCAATTGTATATTTGATAGCATTATTCATGACATTATTCACAATCATACCGAGCATTGTGTAATCTGTTAAAGTGTTTATCTTCTCAATTGATGATGTATTTACCGTGAGTCCTTTAATTTTAGCATATTTTACATGTTTTTGAATTATTTTTGCAACATAATCGCCAAGATTAACCGGGTGTAAATCGGCGGTTTGTTTCCCGGCTTGAAGCGCAGAAAAATTAAGAATCGAACTTAGAGTTTCATTTAATCTTGTGGCTGATTTATTCAAATTTTCAGCATAATCTTTGATTAAATCTGTGTTACTAGCCTCGTAAATCACTTCTGAAAATCCTAAAATACCAACCATCGGAGTTCTTAACTCATGACTCATTAAAGCTAAAAAATGTGATTTTAACTTACTTGCCTCTTCTGCTTTATTCTTTTCGACAAACAGCTGTTGAGTTCTTTCGTTTACCATCCTCTCAAGTTCTTCATTGATATTTTCTAATCTTTTTCTATATGTACTTAGCGAAAGGTGGGTCTCAATTCTTGATTTTACCTCTTCAATCTGAAACGGTTTAGTAATATAATCAACCGCTCCGAGATGAAATCCGGTTACTTTATCTTTAACTTCAGTGAGAGCACTCAAGAAAATTACCGGAATATCCTTAGTATTGGGATTATGTTTCAATTTTCTACAAACTTCATAACCGTCCATTTCAGGCATCATAATATCAAGTAATATCAGGTCTAAATTAGAGCTTTCAGCCAATTTTAAAGCTTTCTGACCCGAAGTAGCAACTTTAATATTATAATCGATTAAAAAATCGCCTAAAATGGAGATGTTTTCGGGAGTGTCATCCACTACCAAAATAGTCATGTCTTTAGGTTCGTAATTCATAATGACTCACAGATATTTTTTAATTTTTCCAATTGTTTTAAACTTTCTTCAAATAAATAGTTTTTAATATTTTTTTGAATAGCTTTTAGTTCATTACTATAAATATGCATTCCGGGTAGTTGAAGAAGTTCATCTATTTTAACGGATGCTTTATAATCATCATGTTCTAAGAGTGTAGTTAATTCAGAGAATAATCTACAAAATTCATCCTTATTAATCTCTACTTTAATAGTATCTTTTTCTGATTCACTAATTCCTTGCCAATTTTTAATCTCGTCAAAAAACTCGGTAAACTTCAACTTTAAATTACTTAAAACCTCGTTAATAACTAAATATTCTTTCTCTCTGAGTAACTTTTCCAATATAGTAGATTGTTCGGCAATAGCTTTAATTCCAAGATTACCGCTTACTCCTTTTATTGAGTGGCAAATTCCTAATGCACTTTCATAATTTTCCGTTTTAATAGCGTTCTCAATCTCTTGAACAGACCACTTATTAGATTCTGCAAACTTCAAAAGCAGCTCATTGTAAAGCTTAGATTTTCCGCTAAACCTTAACAGACCTTCCTTAACATCAATTGAGTTAAACTCAGGGAAATTCACTGATTCTTTCTCTTTCCGGCTTTTAAGTTTAGAAACTATTTTTTGTTCTTCCGGTGGTTTTATCCATTTTAGAAGTAGTAATGAAAGATCATGCGGATTAACGGGTTTAGAAATATAATCTACCATTCCAACTTCAATGCACTTTTCTTTTACTCCCACCATTGCATCGGCAGTCATCGCAATTATCGGTAAATCATTAAATCTATCATCTTTTTTGATTTCAATTGTAGCTGTGTATCCATCCATTATCGGCATCTGAATATCCATTAAAACGGCTGCGTAATAATCCGAGTGAGACTCTTTCAACATTTTTAGTGCAATTTCACCATTACTTGCAACATCACAATCTATTCCAAATTCCAACAGAAGCTCAGAAGCAACTATTTGGTTAATTTCGTTATCTTCTACTAATAAAACTCTTGTACCTTTTAGTTGAGATAAATCATGATCTAAAGTACTGAGAGGATTAACATTTTCTCTAATAATTTTTCCTTCTTTGTGGAATATTTGCATGATAAGGTCAAAAAGTCCGGAAGAATTTACCGGTTTGGTTAAAAACCCTTGAATACCGATTTCGGATGCTTTATGAGCAATGTCTTCTTTACCGAATCCTGTAACCATAACTATGACGGGAGCATTATTTAAAAATTCATCATTAATAATTTTTGTTGTTTCAATTCCATCTAATCCGGGCATTTTCCAATCAATAAGCAATAAGTCAAAGGGGTCTTCAAGGTGTTCTCTAAGTTTTTCAATTGCATCGTAACCTGAAACGGCGAATGAAACCTTGAATGAGAAACCGGTAAGAATTTCTTTTAATATTTCACGACTTGATTCATTGTCATCGGCTACAAGCACTTTCATGCCTTTTAAATCAGCGGCGGGTAAAAAATTCTTTCGCTTTTGAGAATTTTGAACTCCCAATGTTGCAGAGAAATAAAACTTACTTCCTACTCCTTCTTCACTCTCAACCCATATTTTTCCTTTCATCAACTCTGCTAATTTTTTGCTTATCGCTAAGCCTAAACCTGTACCGCCAAACTTTCTTGTTATTGAAGAATCAGCTTGTTGAAATGCCGAAAAAAGTTCGTTAATTTTTGATTGATTAATTCCGATTCCGGTATCTTTTACTGCAAATTCTAATTCAACAGAATCGAAGTAAGATTTATGTGTCTTAACCGAAACTACAACTTCTCCTTTAGTTGTGAATTTAACGGCATTACTACAAAAATTTGTAAGAATTTGTTCTATTCTTAGTGGGTCACCTATTAAATTTAGAGGGACTTTAGAATTTATGCTTAGTGCAAACTCTAATCCCTTTTCTTGAGCTTTTATCGCAATATTATTAGAAAGTGATTCTAGTAAGTTTTCTAAATCAAACGGTATATTTTCTAAATGAAGTTTACCGGCTTCAATTTTCGAGAAGTCTAATATATCGTTAATTATCCCCAAAAGTGAGAAAGCTGATCGTTCAATTTTTGCCAAATACTCGTGTTGTTTGTAATTAAGGTCAGTTTTCATCACTAAATTTGTTAATCCGATAATTGCATTCATTGGTGTTCGTATTTCATGCGACATAGTAGCCAAGAAATGACTTTTTGCTAATGTTGCCTCTTCGGCAACTTTTTTTGCTTCTTCTAATTCAGATTGTATTTTTTTAATTTCTGTTATATCCAAAAAGCTTCCAATTTGACACTCTTCAATGTCATAATATTTTACTTTAATCATTGAAACTAAAACAGAACGAATCTCACCGGTTTTTTTGCGTTTAAATTGAACTTCAACATTAGTTACATATCCTTTATCGTTTAGTACAGAAATTAATTTAGCCCGATCTTCGGGGTTTGCATACCACTCGGTTGCCTTTGTTCGGAGTAGCTCACCCGAAGTCATTTGATGAAATTCTGTCATCGCTTTATTAATTCTCAATATTGAGCCATCTGCCGTTTTGGCTACAATTGTTGGAATCATTATTGAATCAATTATATTATCTGCAGTAGAAAGCGAAAGAGCAAGCTCTTTTTCAACTCTCGTTATATCGGTTATATCAAGAACGGAGCCAACAAGACAATCTTGTCCAAAATAATTAATCGGCATAAATGAAACTAAGGTATCTCTAACCTCCCCTGTTTTTAATCTTTTAAATTTTACAGGATAATTAGTTACATACCCTTCTTGTTTAACAATATTTGAAATTGACTCAACATCGCCATAATTTTCAAACCACTCGGTATAATTCTTTACTTTAAGCTCATCCATGCTTGTACCGTGAAAATCTGCCATTGCTTTATTAACTCTTAGAATTACTTTACCTGAAATATCAAGTGCGGCAGTAGGAATAGGTATGTTATCGATAATTGAGTTTGCGGCAACGGCTGCAACAGAAAGTTCGTCTTCAATCATCTTCATTTTTGTAATATCTTGAACTACGCCAAAAAGTTGAGTTTCACCGGTGCTATTCTCATTTTTAATAGCAAGTTCTCTAACCCAAACAACCTTTCCGTCAATTGGTCTTTTGAAAGGATACACGATATCATATTTTTCAGACTTACCGGAAATTAAATTTTCAAATTCTTCAAAAACTACTTTGGCGTAAGATTCATCGGTTTCTTTAAGAATATTGCCCCAATCTTCAAGGAGATATTTATCATCCGGTTGAGGCAACATACCGAAAATTTCAGTGGTTTTAATAGATTGGTGAATATACTCGAAAGGTTCTAAAGGAACAATCCAAAAGCCTGCGTTTGCTAATTTTAAAGCATTATCAGCCATTTTGAGGGCTTTGTTTAGCTCTTCTTCTAATTTCCGTTTGAGTGTAACATCTCTAAAACTTACAACTGCCCCGGTAACTTTGCCATCAGTAGTTATAGGATTAGATGAAAATTCAACCGGAAAGCAAGTACCGTCTTTCTTCCAATAATGATCAGTACCTGATAAATGCTTCCCCTCTTTTAATGATTTGTACATTGAACAATCAAGTAACGGGTAATTTGTACCATCTTGATAAGAATGATGTATAAGAGCATGAGATTCCTGCCCCGTCATCTCCGAATCGTTAAACCCAAGTATAGAACAGGCTGCGGGATTTACAAAGGTAATAATTCCATTTAAATCAGTTCCAAAAATACCTTCTGTTATAGATTCTAAAATTGTACGGCTTTTCTTTTCGGCTCCCGAGAGTGCTTTTTCTGCGTTAACTGCATCCGTTATATCAAATCTAACGGTGAAGAATCTTTCAATTTTTTTGGAACTCCCCTTAACGGGTACAATGACAGAATCTAACCAGAAAAGTGATCCGTCTTTTGCTTTATTACAAATTTTCTCCCTAACCACATTACCGCTATTTATAGAATTGTAGAAATTATTCCAGAATTCATTTGAGTGGTACCCACTATTAAGAATTCTATAATTTTGACCTATTAGCTCACTTCTCTTATATTTAGAAATCTTACAAAACTCATCATTCACTTCTAATAAGGTTCCCGTTGTATCTGTGACCGAAACAACTGCAGCAGCATTTAAAGCTTGTCTTTGAGAATTAAGCCGCGAATTTAATTCAAAAATTTCGTCTAATTTTGATTGAAGTTCTTTTGTCCGTTCTTGTACTTTTCGTTCAAGACTCCTGTTTAATTCGAGTATCTGAGATTCATAATTTTTCCTTTCGGTAATATCTGTGTGAGTTCCCACAATTCTTATAGCTTTTCCTTTTTCGTCTCTCTGAACAACCAAACCTTTTGATTTGATCCAAATTATCTCACCGTCTTTTTTGACCATTCTCATTTCAAAATCAGAGTCATTTTTTTTTATTTCGGCATCTTCAATTGATTTGAGTGTTTTTTCGAGGTCTTCATGATAAATCAAATTTAAAAATTGGTTATAGCTCGGAGTAAATTCATTTGGAGTATAGCCAAGCATCTCGAACATTCTGTCGCTAAAGTAAAGAGTGTTTAGTTGGAGATTGTGGTCATAGATACCGTCTTTTGACGCTTGAAGGGCAAAATTTAACCGGTTTTTAGCTTCGTCAAGTTCTGTTTCTCTCTTTCGAAGTTCATCAATTAATTTATTAAACGAAGTAACTAAAACGGCAATTTCATCGCTTGATTTAGTTGTTAGATTACTCAATTTATTTTTGCCGGAAAGTTGGTCAATTTGCTCGGTAATTTTGCTAAGGGGGTTGATAATTCTACCGATTCCAAAAAAAGTAAGAATGATAACAAGAATTGTAATTAGCATTACCTTTGGAACTTCAACATAGAGAAGATCTATAATATCCTGCATTGCTTCATTTTCGCTAATTGAAATGCAGAGTAAAAGTCCGGCAAAATCAACCGGAGCAAAATACACAATCAGATTATCGCTTCCATCATTATACCTAAGATTCATCTTACCGGTTTCACCGTTCAAAAACCTTTTAAAGAACTCTTCTCTGTCTGCTTTTTCAACACCGCCGATAAATTGAAAATCAAGTTTTTTACCTAACTCAATTTCTTTCCAATTTTTGTTCAAAACGAGAAAACTGTCTCTTGTTGCAAGAGTTAAATCGAATGATTTATATTGAGCTTGTTCAGAAATATTGAAGAATTTTAGAATGTTAAATTGAACCGAAGAAACGCCAATAAACTTGCCTTGTTTTATTATTGGTATATTTATTCTTGAAACGGTTTGACCTGTCTCTCTATCAATGAAGGGTAAATCTCGGTAAGGTTTACCTGTATTTTTAGGAATGTGATACCATAATTCATCGGGATTTGTGTAGTCAATTTCTGAAGAGATTTCGCGTTGGGTGATTGAATCATTATTAAAAGAAACAGATAATAGAACTTTTCTTCCACCTTTTTCTGATGGTTCAAAAGCAAATCTATTACTAACCAAAAAGGTACTTTTCCCATAATTTGCGGCTAACCAATCAAATCCCTCCTGATTAGTAACATCCTCAGAAAATTCTACAAATTCCGCACCAAACAACGCAATATTTTCAAGAGTTTTAAGCTCTTTTTGAATAAGCAGTTTTGTTTTGGATGTTTCTTCTTCAAGGTATAAATTAGTTTTACGCTCAAGCGAAGCTTTTTCGCGTTGAAAATTGTAAAAATAGTTGAGAGAAACCACTAAAAAAAGCGGTACAATTACAAAAATTAATATTTTTGTTCTGATTGAATATTTCATAGGCTTAAAATAATTAATTTGAATTTATATCAGGAATATTCGCCACTTTCCACCACTCACTAAATAATTAATTTGCTTAAAGCTTAAAGTAATGGCTAAACACTAAACATTACGCAATATTTATTTAAAATAAAGAATAACTTTATTTTTTTT
>JACSRR010000092.1 GCA_014879635.1 Ignavibacteriaceae bacterium
AGGTTCAATTTACCCTTAAACGGTGATATTCTTAGAAGAAGTGTGAAACTTTTATTTTAAAAAAGTGTAAAATGACAGTTTATTTCTTTAACCTGTGTTAATATCATTTCCAAACCTGCCGTGTTTCTCTAATTTGTTATATAAATATAAGTTAGATATAACACAGAATTTGTTTTAATTCTTTCTACGTATTCAGCCGGAACGTTCGTATATAATGTTTTTACATTTCAGAATAAGGAATTTTGTTGCAATTTAATATTTTTAAGGGCAGTTTTACAATACTATTTTAGATTCACAATTGAGTAATTTGCTATTTTCAAATTATCTTGTCAGTTATAATGTGAAAAGTTCTTAGCTAAGGAAATGCAAATTATTAGAAAATTCGTATGAAAGTAAAACACTTCAAATACTTAAACAATGAGTATCAAACAATTTTAACATAATGCAGCAAAAAAGGATTTTTCTTTTACTGTTAGGGTTTTTGAGGTTAAAATTAACAGCAGAGTAAAAAGTTACATTTTTTTTCTTATCTAATAATCAATTAAGGTAACTTATAAGCCGAAAAAAATAATTATTCAACAAAAATTAATATATTTTTTCTCATTTGTAAATTTATTCTTGTTAAATTTGTTACTTAAAAATACTTCATTCAACAGAATTAAAAATTATTTCAATTAGTTAGGAGCCTCTAATGAAAGTAAAAGTAACCGAAAGATACGAAGCCGTAGTATTAGAGCTAAAGGGTAATGTAATGGGTGGTCCAGAAGCTGCCGAGTTTGCAGATACGGTTAAAAAATTATTAAGCGAAGGCAAAAATAAAATTGTACTTGACCTTTCGGATGTTAAATTTATGAATTCTTCCGGCTTAGGTATGCTTATTAGTAGCCTTACAACAGTTACAAACGGCGGTGGAAAATTAAAATTAGCTTGCGTTGGTGAAAAAATTAACAGCCTGCTTATGATTACAAAATTGATTACCATTTTTGAATCGTATGACTCTGTTGATCTTGCAATTCAAAGTTTCTAATTTAATTGTCTCCTCATTTTATTGAGGAGTTTTGTTTTAACTTATCCGGTTGTTAAATGAGTGTTTCTGTTATTGTAGGCGGCCAATGGGGCGACGAAGGAAAAGGCAAGGTAGTTGATTTACTTAGCAATAAATTTGATATTGTTGCAAGATATCAGGGTGGTGCTAACGCCGGTCATACAATTATTATTAATGATAAGAAATTTGTTTTTCACTTAATTCCTTCAGGTATCCTGCATCCCGGTACTATTTGTATTCTCGGTAACGGTGTTGTTATTGACCCCGTTGCATTGTTAGATGAAATTGAATTTTTGCGTAAAAATAATATTTCTGTCAAAAACCGTCTCTTTATTAGCCAAAATGCTCACCTTATTATGCCGTACCACAAATTGATCGATAGCCTATCCGAAACAGGTACTCTTAAAATTGGGACAACCGGTAAAGGTATCGGACCTTGTTATATTGATAAGTACGCAAGAAAAGGTATCAGAATTATTGACCTCCTTAACCGTAGAACTCTTGAAGATAAGATCAGAAGAAACCTTGAAGAAAAAAACAATCTCTTAAAAAATTATTACGGTCATTCTGAAATGAACATCCAAGAGATGGTTGATGAGTACCTTGAATTTGACCGTACTATTGATGAATATATTAAGGATGTGCCTTCATACTTAAATAAAGCCATTTTAGAAGGTAAAAGAATCTTGCTCGAAGGCGCTCAAGGTTCTCTATTAGATGTGGATCACGGCACTTATCCTTTTGTAACATCTTCTAATCCAACTTCGGGAGGTGCTTGCACCGGTACAGGTATTCCTCCAACCAAAATTTCCGAAGTTATTTCAATTGTTAAAGCCTATACCACAAGAGTCGGAGAGGGACCCTTCCCAACAGAATTAATTAACGAAACCGGTGAATTGTTAAGAAAAACCGGTCATGAATTTGGCGCTACTACCGGAAGACCCCGTAGATGCGGCTGGTTTGACGCTTTTTTAGTCAGATATTCCGGCATGATTAACGGTACTACATCGGTTGCACTTACAAAAATGGATGTTTTAAGCGTGTTAGACGAAATTAAAGTTTGTACCGGATATATTTTTGAAGGTAAGCTACTAAGTAACTACCCTATTGATTGCGATATTCTCGAAAATGTTGAACCCGTTTATACTACCCTTCCCGGATGGAAAGAGGATATCTCTTCTTGTAGAAAGTACTCTGATTTGCCCTTGAACGCAAAGAAGTATTTAGAGTATATTTCAGGTGAAGCTAATATGAAAATAAGCATCCTTTCGGTTGGAGCAGATAGAGACGCTACAATTATAATGTAGTTTTTAGCCGGATGATTAAACTCTTTTTCTATCATTAATTTAACGGCTTTGCAATGAAAATCTATTCTAATCCCTCTGCACGAAATATCAAATTTGCGCTGATTTTTCTCGGTTTGATAATCGGAGCCGGTACTCTTCTCTACACAAATTCTTTGGTTAAAACACTCCAAGATAGAGAAAAACAAGTAATTCAGCTTTTTGCTAACGGTTTAGAATATATCGCTAATTCTGCAGAAGATTACTCCGATATTACATTTTTGATGGAAAACATTATCCAACCAATTAATTTTGAAGTAATACTAACCGATAAAGATAATAACATCAATCTTGAAAGCAAAGCTGATTTCAGAAATGTTAAATTTGACTCAACATTAAGCACCGAACAATTAAAAGATTTCTTTGCTAATAAAATTATTGAAATAGACGCCATAAACAAGCCTATTGATGTTAAATATATCAGCGAAACAGACACTTTAATTCTCACGAAAATTCATTACGGTGAATCTGAGTTAATTACTAAACTTAAATACTACCCGTATGTCCTTATTTCTGTTGCAACAGTTTTCATTTTACTGGGTTACCTTTCATTTTCTCAAATAAAAAGAACAGAGCAGAGCAATATTTGGGTAGGAATGGCAAAAGAAACCGCACATCAATTTGGTACGCCGATATCCAGTTTAATGGGCTGGATCGAATTATTGAGAATAAATTACAATGACCCTGATAAGGTGCTTGATACGGCTGAAGAAATTTCAAACGATGTTGAAAAGCTAAATAAAATTACTAACAGATTTTCTAAAATAGGGTCAAAAGCTGACCTCAAACCTGAAAACTTGCTAAATTGTTTGGAACGAATTACCGATTATTTCAAACGCAGATTACCCAGAATTGGCAAAATGGTTGATTTAAGGCTTGAATGTGATGAAAAGATAGTTGCAATGATGAACACAGAATTATTTGAGTGGGTAATAGAGAACTTAATTAAAAATTCTTTGGATGCAATTGAACATGAGAACGGTATTATTTCAATCTCTGCAAAAGAAATCAGAAATAATATTGAAATTGAAGTTTCAGACAACGGTAAAGGTATTGATACTAAAAGAAGGAAGGATGTTTTCAGACCCGGTTATTCAACCAAAAAAAGAGGTTGGGGGTTAGGTTTGAGTCTCTCTAAAAGAATTGTTGAAGATTATCACAAAGGAAAAATTATGGTTAAATCTTCTGCTGCAGGTGAAGGAACAACTTTCAAAATAATAATTAACAAACAGGTTTAGAGTATTTCTAGTTTTTCTACTATTAAGTCGGCTTTAAATGAGACGGTAAATGTGGAACCGGCATCAATCTTACTTTTGAAATTTAGTTCACCGTCTAAAAATTGAGTATATTTTTTAATAAGAGTTAAGCCTAAACCGTTACCTTCAAATTTTCTGCCGGCACCTTCACTTACCTGCCTAAACGGTTCAAAAATCTTATTAAAATCAGATTCCTCAATTCCGATTCCCGAATCTGTTATTTCAATGCTTATTTTTCCCTCTTTTTTGCTCTTTACTGAAACCGTTACAAAACCAACTTCAGTGTACTTTATAGCATTCGAGATTAAGTGCCTCAAAATGTTGCAAAATATCTTATCATCTGTACTGAATATAATCTGCGAATATGGGTTAATTAACTCGTAATTCAGGTTTTTTGCAGATGCAGAAGTTGCGTATTCAGAAAAAACCAGTTCAAGATAAGGCACAATATCTGTATCGGTAAAATTAGTTTTTTTCTTAGCTGATTCAAGAAACGAAATGTCAATTAAAGATTCAATGGTAGTTTTTAATCTCTGCCCGCCTGTAAAAATTGATTCAATCATTCCTTTTAAGAACTCATCTTCAACTTCCTCAAGTAAAATTTCAGAAAAACCGATAATACTTATTAGCGGGGTTCTAAGTTCATGACTCATATTAGCCAAGAAATTGTTTTTCAGTCTATTCATTTCTTCGGCGGCATCTTTGGCTTCCATAAGTTGAAATTCTGCCATTTTTTGCGAAGTAACATCCCTAAGAATTGTTAGAAGTTGTTTTTCTTCTTTTGTTTCAATAATTGAGGAGAGAGTTTGAATCCAAAGTCTTTTACCGTTATGAAGTGTCATCTCCCGCTCTGCATATTCTTCAAATTTTTCGGCAGAGAATCTAGCGTGGTAATGTTCAATTGAATCGGCAAGATTAGAATTTTCATAAACCACATTAAAAAGATGATCAACAACCTTATTTTCTTCAATTTCAAATAGAGTGCAAAATGCAGGGTTAACTTTAAGCACAATCCCGGTTTCATCTGTAAGTCTCATTGCATCTTTAGAGAATTCCCAAACAGCATGAAACTGTTCTTCTGAGTGTTCAAGTTCTTCTTGAGCCTTCTTTTGGGCTGTGATATCCTCTTTAACAGAAATAAAGTTGATTACCTTACCGTCTTCATTTTTTACAGGTGCAATAGTAGCTGATTCCCAGAAAAGATCTCCGTTTTTCTTTTTGTTTTGAAAAAGCCCGCTCCAAGTATCACCTTTTAGAATTGTTTCCCACATATCTTGATACTCATATCTTGTTTTGAAACCTGAACTTAGAATTCTCGGGTTTTGACCGATAACTTCGGCTGATGAGTAACCTGTTGTGTTTTCAAAGAATGGGTTAACATACTCAATATTACCCTCTAAATCGGTAATTACTATTGAATTAGGCGATTGTTCTATAGCTTTGATTAACTTTCTGTTCGCAATTTCTGTTCTTTTAATGATAAACAAATTATACAATTCAAGAGCGTAGCTCTTCAAAATTCTTATCTCTCCCTCTCCGAATCCTCCATTTTTGCCCGCCGAACCAATTAGAAAAGTTGAATTATCGTCAAAGATTATTGCAATTACTGTAAATCCTTCAACCCAAATACTTGATTGCTCGCCTATACATTCAAACTTTTCACTTAATAAAAAATGTTTAAGATGAGCATCTAAATAAGGTTTGGCTTCATTAATAAACATCAAAATATACTCTCTTACCTCTTGAGGAGTTTCACGGGGTGAAATCACATTTATTATTGATGAGTCAAAACTATAATTTACAAATGAGAATTCAGATTCAAGTAGTGTGTTTAAACCCTCTAATCCGGTATGCAAAAAACTCTCTTCCGAAACCACATGTAATTTATTTAATTGTAGTATTTGAGTTAAGATTGCCTCATCTTCTTTTTGAATCCTCTGTGCCTTTTTATCTTCGGTAATATCAGTGAATATTCCTTGAAGGAAATCTTTATTATAAAGTGTAATTTTCTTAATAGTAACTCTAAAATCTAATATCTTGCCTTCCTTTGATCTCAAAAGCGTTTCAAATATTGTAAGTTCCCGGCTCATTATATATTTAATTTGATCGGGAATTTGCTCTCTTGAAAATTTTGCTTCTAAATCATAAATGGTTTTCCCGGTTAATTCAAAGGGAGTAAATCCCAAATTCTTGCAAAAGGAATCATTATATTCGGTTAGTTCTCCGGTAAAGATATCAATTAAAGCAACACCAAGTTCTGATTGGTCAAAAAGTAACTTGTATTTTTCATCTGCCGAAATTGCATTAACTTTTGCCATTTTGAGTTCAGATACATTAAACAAAGTTACATACAGTACCGAATTTTCTCCTGTTATTCCGTCTAATTTTCTAAATGACATAGCAACATTGATTTTTCTTCCGTAACCGGATTGAAAAACTGTTTCTAAAGATGAATTATTAGACTCTCTTACAAATTCTTTAGCCGAATCAATAAAATTATTATCATCTGCATCTATAAAATCTTTTAAATGTTGCCCTTGAACCTCAGAAAAAGCATAACCAAACTCACTCGAAAAAGTATTGTTACAACCAAGAATAGAAAAATCATTTTCGGCTATATAGAGGTAGCTTACAGGTGCGTTTTCAAAAAGAACTTTATATCTGTATGATTCCTTTTTAAGCTCGGATTTATTGCGTCTGAAATCATATAATAATCCGGAAATTAAATTTGCACTTACACCGATAATTATAAAATTTAAATTTGTAAAGAATGTATGATTTAACGGTTTAATATCAAGTTGAAAATTAAAAATTGTAGTTTTAGCCGGAGAGAATACAAAGAACAAATAAAATACAAATAATAAAACAGCGTTAAATACTGGCGGATATCTCACTCCGAAAAAGAAAATAATCAAGTACACCGGGTATTCGATTAGCATTATGTGATTTTCAAAATTTTGAATGTGGTTAATTTCGTAAATGATAAACAGAAAGATTGCAGCTATTACACTTATTTGTGTTCCCGAAAATAAATCTGTTTTTTCAATTTGAAATTCTATTTTAGAAAAAAATGTCACAAACAACGGGGTAATAACTAAGTAGGGAGAAAAGAGTGATACGCTATAGGTTAGTAAATAATAACTCAGATTAATTGTTTCCCCGTTTATTAATCTTGGGATTATCCCTAACATACCGGAAAACAATGCACTAACAGCCGTTATCAAAATAAAATAGACCATACTCTCAAAGTTTAGAAACAGGTTCTTTTTGATCTTTTTATCTTTTAATACAGTAAACGCAAAAAATACTCCCACTAAATCAGCAATTGGAAATAAAAACGAATTTAAGAATGAGATGCCAAATAATAGATTGATGAGAACTTGTATAAAAAATAAAACAGGAAACAAAATCCCCGTATTTACAGGGCGGTAGGATATTAAAATTCCGAGAAGTACTGCGTTCGGAATCCAAATTGAACTCGATTCAAAACCATATTGAAATAAACTTAATGAAACAAACACTGAGCAAGCATGAATTACTGCCAGAACAAAATAGTCAATACTTGCATTTTTTCTAAGTGTGTTTATGTCCATTTTTATCTATTAGTTGCTAGTTGTTGAATAAATTCATTTTTCCAAGATATTACGGGTGTATCGAAATTTCTATTTTAATATCTTAATTAAATATGTGACTTTAGTCTCTTAACCACTTTTTTAATTTTCTTATTTTATAAATGAATTTATCAATTAAAAAGTTTTATG
>JACSRR010000251.1 GCA_014879635.1 Ignavibacteriaceae bacterium
AGATGTGTATAAGAGACAGAAAATAAATATTACGACTGCATATCTAATAAATCTAAATAATTTTCCGAAAAATCCCCTTTTTTTCTTATTTACAGGTAATACTGCGCTATCTGCAGGTTCTTCATCAATTTCTTCTTCATTTTCAAATTCTTCTGAGTCAGTTTTGTTAATGTTATTATCTTGAGAATCTAAATTTTCTTCGGATTGAGCGTGATTCTCCGCTTCGGGGTTACCCTCTTTAGAACCTTCATCTTTACGAGGTTCAAGTTCTTCCCGGTTTTTATTTTCATTCTCGTTTATCAATACAGTAACGCTCTAAAACAGTTTTTACAATACTTGTAGTAGATTGAAAATTAACGAACGGAATATTTAATACTTTTCCGCCGTTACCCTCAACCACATCTTTCCCTACAATATTCTCAATTGTCCAGTCTCCCCCTTTAACCAATATATCCGGTATTATTGCAGATATAAGATTAAAAGGAGTATCTTCATTAAAGATACAAACAAAATTTACGGCTTTTAGGTTCGATATTATAAATGCCCTTTCAATTTCGTTCACAAGAGGTCTTTTCTCCCCCTTAATTCTTTTAACAGAAGAATCAGAATTTAATCCCACAATTAGTATATCTCCCAATTCTCTTGCCTTATTTAAGTAATCAACATGACCTGCATGTAAAATGTCAAAAACTCCGTTGGTAAAAACAATTCTTTTACCATTTGCTTTTAAACTATTAATCTGTTCAGAAATCGACTCAAAAGAATATTTCATTTTTAATAATCTGAGATTGAATTAAATAAATTATCAAGTTTAACCGGAACAATTCCAACTTCTTCACAAACTATACCGCCCGCATAATTTGCTAAGAACGACGCTTCATAAATATTTGCCCCTGCTGATAGCGCCATAGTTAAAGTTGCAATTACTGTATCACCTGCTCCTGAAACATCTGCAACTTTTCTCGCTTTTGTGGGCATTCTTTTAAAGTTTCCGTCTTTTTCGAAAACTGCAATTCCACCTTCACCCAAGGTAAGCAAAACATTTGATGCGTTTAGTTTCTCGATAAGCATTTCACCAGCTTTTGTAATATCTTCTTCTGAAACAATCGAAATACCTAACACATCTCCGGCTTCTTTTCTATTTGGTTTAAATACGGTAACATCCTGATATTCAAAAAAATTAGCAAATTTAGGGTCAACAGTTACCAATTTTCCTTTGGCTTTACAAAGTGCAATAGTTTCCCTGATTAAAGTTTTTGAAAGTACACCCTTGTTGTAGTCTTGAAGTATGATGCCGTCTAACTCATCTATCATACTTTCCAAGTGCTCAAAAAGTTTCTGCCCTGTTTCATACGAGATGTAACTTTTTTTCTCTTTATCAATTCTCACAACATGCTGAGTTCCTGCAATAACTCTCGTTTTAATTGTTGTAGGTCTTTCATTCTCACATATCAAGCCCGAATGGTCAATTTTTAATTCAGCAAGCAAGTCCTTAAATATTTCACCTGCACGGTCATCACCTAAAACACCAAGCGGAAAAGGGATGCCACCGAGGTGCAAAATATTATTTGCAACATTTGCAGCACCACCAAATCTGTAAAATTCATCTTCTACTTCAACAACCGGTACAGGTGCCTCCGGTGATATTCTTTTGGCATCACCCCATAAGTATGCATCAACCATCATATCACCAAGAACAGCAATTTTCTTTCCATGAAAGTTCTTTTTTAGTTCATTGGCTCTAAATTCTTTTATTAAAACCATTAATGTTTATTCCAAAATCTTTAAATCTTTGAGTATTTTTTCCGAAATTTCACGACGGGCTGTTCCAAATGAATCTCTGATGTTTTCATCTGCTTCAATTCTATTGGCAAAAATGTAATAATTGTCCCCTTTTTGCACAAACCCGATAAACCAACCAATATTTCTTTTGTCAGATTGAGCCCAACCTGTTTTAGCAAAAAGTTTATAAGTTTCTGTTTCCTCTAAAAGCATCGTTTCTTTAACGGCATCAATGTTTTCTTTCGAAAAAGGTAAATCATAAGAGATAAATTTGATTAAGAATTGAACTTGCTCCATCGGTGAAATTTCAAGCGGACCAGTAAGCCAAAATTCGTCAACTTTTTCGCCGGTCAAGGCGTTACCAAATTTAATTTCAGTGAGAATTTGGTTATAATAATCAAGCCCAACTTCTCTTGCAACATACTGGTATAGCGGAACAACCGAATATTTCATCCCGGTTCTGAGAGAATTGTTCTGATTCCAAGATTTTATCCTTCTCTCAACACCGTCCCATTGCCATTGTTCGTCAATATTTGAGAAGACTCCTTTCTCTAATGCAATTATCGAATTCAAAATTTTAAAAGTTGAAGCCGGCACAGTTCTTCGCTTACAATCTTCTAAATTATATGACGCAAATTGATCTGTCTGAAAATTATAAAGCAGAAAGGCACCGGAAACTCCTTCTTGACTGTAATAGTCTGCAGCATTATTAATTTGGGCGTTTAGAGTAGGATTTATTCCGGCAAAAAAGAGTATATAACAAATAACTCTAATCTTAAAAAAAAACTTCCAGTATTTAATCATATTATTTACCGCTTCTCTTAACTGAAAATTTTGCAAACTCATTTACAATTGTAATTTTCCATAATCCGTTATCGGTACCTAACCACATATCGTTACCGTCAAAAAAAAGTGCGGTAATATTTCTGGTACCTACACTAAATTCCGCAGGATTAGAAACTACCGTTTCGCCTCTATCCCTCTCTAACACAGCAAAACCCCTTCCAAATTTTTCTCTACTAATTTTATCAAATTCGTACAAAGTAACCCATATAAAGCTTCCGGTAATTGAAATGGCATAAATTCCGTCACCCGGTAACCCTGAGTATTGGTCAAATCTATCCCATTCAGCCCGTCTGTTAAATCTGTACAATCCGCCCGTGTTAAAATTTGGTTTATCAGTTGACCTGAATTCATCAGCCCCCACCCAAACATATTCGGCGTCAAATATAACATCAGAAATAGAGACCTGATTTCCGTCGGGTGAGAATGCCCTCCCTCTGTTCGAATAAAAAGTCAGATTTTGAGGTTCAAATTTTCTAAGTGATTTATCGTATAAGAATAAACCGGCTTCAGTTCCGATCCAGACAAATTTATCCCCTTCAACTCTGATTGTTTTAATATTATTTGTGTAGGGATCATCATTGCGGGTCATATTGTAATCAAAATATCTATTTCTAGCAACATCAAAGATTGTTAGATTTATAAATCTTCCTATCCAAAGTAAACCTGAGTATTGATCATAAGCCAAATCGCGAACCCAATTTCCGTAGATTCCGCCTTCGGCAAATTTTCTTTTCCGCCATTTACCATCTTTTTTGGTAAGAGTCATTAACCCGTCAACAGTACCTGCCCAAACATACTCATCGCTTGCAGCAATAGAAGTGAATAAATCTTCGGTTAAATTTTTGTTATTTGTTGAATACTGTTTAATTTCACCGGTTGTTTGGTTGTACTCAATAACACCTTGACCATGAGTTGCAATCCAAAGAGAACCACCGTTTTGAGTAATACTTACAATATTTAAACCCGGGATCTTCTGCTCAAGTCCGTTCTGAGGAAAAGCAACAAATAAAAAACAAAATGTTGACAAAATTAAAAATTTAAACATGAATTTTCCTTTAATAGCTTTCGTTGTCCGAAGGGAAATCCGAATTTCTTACATCTTCAATATATTTTTTAAATGAATCATGCAAAACATCGGCTAAATTAGCGTAGTACCTGACAAATCTGGGGTGAAACTCTTTATTCAAACCTAACATATCTGGTGTTACTAAAATTTGCCCGTCACAAAAATGCCCAGCTCCAATCCCGATTGTAGGGATACTAATTGATTCGGTAATTGTTTTCGCTAATTTTGCCGGTATTTTTTCTAACACAATAGAAAATGCACCGGCTTGTTCTAATATCTTGGCGTCTTCAATTATTTCTGCAGCTTCGTCTTCTTCAGTTCCTCTCTGTTTGTATGAACCGAATTTATGAATTGATTGAGGAGTTAAACCGAGGTGCCCCATAACCGGGATACCTGCATCGGTAATTTTCATTATTGATTCAGCAACTCTTTTACCGCCTTCAAGTTTTACACCGCCTGCGGGAGTTTCTTTTAATATTCTTCCTGCATTACGAAATGCTTCATCTGCACCGAGTTGATAAGACATAAACGGCAAGTCAACAATCAGCATAGCCCTTGAAACACCCTTTGAAACGGCTTTTGTGTGATAAATCATTTCATCCATAGTAACGGGAAGCGTTGTTTCATTACCTTGAAAAACATTACCGAGTGAATCACCAACAAGAATTAAATCTATACCGGCTTCGTCTAATAATTTTGCCGTAATAAAATCATAAGCAGTAAGAGCAGAGATTTTAATACCGTCCCGTTTCATCAAATTTAGAGTTTTAGTTGAAACTCTTTGGAATTTTCCGTAAGTACTCATTAATATTCCTAAAATTTTTCCGCAAATGCGGTTAACTGATAACTTTCTCTTTTAGAAAAGAATTTTTTAGCGATAAAACTAAATTATTAAAATCAACTTCTTCACCGGTAACCGTTTTAATATCAACAGTTTTAGAATCAATTTCAAAATTCATTTTAGAAATCTCTTCATCACCGGCAATTAAATATCCGGGCAGTTTTTTATGATGAGTACCCGTGAGTATTGAACCATGTTGTAATAGACGGTTTCTCATCAATTTTTGTGCACTTCCTATCAGTTTTTTACCTGCAAATTTAACTTCTGATTTTGCAGCTACGGCAAAACACAGGTTTCCGTTAGCCGTATTATAAAAGTTTTTTAAGTCTGTTTTGGTTTCTTCTAATCCAAGCCCGTTTAATAGCGGGTGAAAATCAGCCAACCCATCCATTAATATACGGTTAATTTCTCTGTAAATATTTTTCGGAGAGCTATCACTATCAATAATCATAGAAACAGAGTATGTTAATTCTTCGGAATGAAAAACCGCTCTTCCGCCGGTAGGTCTATAAACAAAATCGACTCCTTCGGCTTCAAGTTTTGCCTTGTTTAGAACTTCCTCGCTTTGATTAGCACCCAATGAGATGCAGTAAGGTTGCCAACCATAGAATCTGACAATTACTTCTCCCTGTTTAACGCTTGATACAAGGTCTAAATCAATTCGCATATTCTCTTTTCCGGTGAAGAGAGAATAATCAATAAACTTAACTTCTAAATCAGAAAAGTTCAATTTTAACTTCTTTTTTGTGGTTTGAGTAAACCTCTTTTACTACGGTCAATAAAACTCAGAATATCTTTTGCCAAAGGTTCACTGCCGTATAATTCTTCAATTTTTTGCTTGGCTTCATCAAGTTTTAATCCGGAATAATAGATTAAATTGTAAACATCTTTAAGAAGGTCAATTTGGTTGTGCGTAAAACCTCTTCTTCTAAGTCCTACTATGTTTAAACCTGCAAAATTTAGCGGTGTGTTTCCTGCTAAACAATAAGGTGGTACATCTTGAACAACTTTAAAAGCTCCGCCAATCATAACATGTTTACCAACAATGCAGAATTGGTGAACGGGAGTACAACCGCCAATAATCGCAAAATCATCTATAGTTACATGCCCGCCTATTTGAACACTATTAGCTAAGATCACATTATCACCTAACTTACAATCATGAGCAATGTGAGAATAAGCCATCAATAAACAATTTTTACCAATCTCAGATTTACCGGTTTCTACTGTTCCTCTGTGTAATGTAACAAATTCGTGAATTGTTGTATTATCACCGATATAAAAATATGTTCTCTCATTAGCATACTTTAAATCTTGAGGCACATGAGAAACAGAAACTGACTGGTAAATTTTAACATTTTTACCGATTCTTGCTCCGTTGTAGATACAAGAATGTGGTCCAATTTGAGTTCCGTCTCCAATTTCAACATCATCTTCAATATAAACATACGGAGCAATTACAACATTCTCTCCAATTTTTGCTTTTTCGCTTACAATAGCTGTACGGTGTATTTTTGACATAATTTTTACTCTTTTTTGCGGTCAACAATAGCTGCGGTCATTTCGGCTTCTGCAACCAAATTACCGTCAACATAAACTTTACCCTGCATGACTACAAATTTTTTACGAATATCTGTTAATGTAACTACAATTCTCATCATATCGCCCGGAATTACAGGTTTTCTAAATTTTGCGTTGTTGATCTGCATAAAATATGCGTTTTTCTCTTCGGCATTATCTAACGAATTTAAAATTAATAAACCGCCGGTTTGTGCCATTGATTCTATAATTAATACACCCGGCATAATTGGGTCACCCGGAAAATGTCCCTGAAAAAATGGTTCATTAACCGAAACAGCTTTAATACCGACAACCTTTTTACCTAATTCTAATTCAATAATTCTATCTACTAATAAAAACGGATAACGGTGAGGGAGAATCTTTTTTAAAGCATTAATATCAAAAACTACCCCTTCGGCTTTAACATGCTGATACTTTTTGACAATTTTTTTCTGTTGGTATAATTTTCTTACCATTTTTGCAAATTCAACATTTGCTTTGTGACCCGGCCTGGCAGCTAATATTTGAGCTTTGATTGGAGCACCAATTAAAGCTAAATCTCCTATTAAATCGAGAAGTTTGTGCCTTGCAGGCTCATTTCTAAACCGTAGTTGTTTGTTGTTAAGAATACCGTTATCACCTAATGTAATCTCTTCATTAATATTCAGTTTTACACTTAAATCTGCTAATTCAGATTTATTCATATTTTTATCAACAATTACAACGGCGTTATCTAACTGTCCGCCTTTTATTAAACCTTGTTGGGAAAGCATTTCCACTTCACTCAAGAAACAGAAAGTTCTACAGGGTGCAAATTCGTTCACAAATTCTTTTTCTAAATCGAAAAGCCCTGAATGTTGCGAACCTAAAGCAGGATTCATATAGTCAACCATAACAGTTAAACGGTATCCGTCTAACGGAAGAGCAACAATATCAACTCCCCTGTCTTCTTCATGATAAGTAACTGTTTGGTCAATTATCAAATAATCTTTTGGTGCATCTTGTTCTGTAAAGCCTGCTTTGAGGAGCGCATCTACAAAAAGGGTAGAACTTCCGTCACCCACAGGAGGTTCGATCCCGTCAATTTCGATAATCAAATTATCAATCTGTAAACCTACTACAGCCGCTAACAAATGCTCAACAGTGTGAACTTTTGCTTCGCCGAGCCCTAAAGTTGTTCCCCTTGAAACATCTATTACATAGTCACAGAGCTGTCTCTTATACACATCTGACGCTGCCGACGACGGAGAGAGTGTAGATCTCGGT
>JACSRR010000230.1 GCA_014879635.1 Ignavibacteriaceae bacterium
TATACAAATATATGAAATTAAACGGCGAAACACCGGAGCAGATTTTTAGAGATTCCCATTTTTTGATTAGGGGAATTTCTGAAAATGAATTACTTATACTTATCCAAAGCAAACTTGCCCTAATAACTCAGGAATAGAAAACCTATTAAGATTATTAATTAAAGAGGTGAAGAAATTTCCTCACCTCTCAAAGATTTAATTAATCTTTTTTAACTACGGATTTTCCGTCTTCGCTCAAATTTTTCAAATATTTTTCAGGATCACCGAGAAATTTTTTCTCGCATCCCGGGCAGCAAAAAGCAATGATTTTACCATTGTATTCTACCGTAGGACCTTCAGCGTCAATCTCTTCAAGCATAACGGGGCAATAAGCATTCCAAATTTCTTTAGAATCTGATTTTGCCGTATCCTCGCACTTTTCTGAACTACTTGAGTCACAACATTCTTTTTCAGTTTTTGCGTCTTTAGTAACACTTGTTTCTTTAGCTGTTTTAGTAGTATCTTTTGAATGGTGTTGAGCAAAAGAATCTGCCGAAAACAGAACAAAGACTAAACTAAACAGAAAAATTGCTAATTTAGCGTTTTTGGTTAACATGTAACCTCCTTAAATTAATTTATTTGATGAATGATTATTTTTGATTTCCCGTTTTTTTAATACAAAATAAATAGCCGGAAACACTATTAATTCTAAAAGTAAACTTGTAAAAACCCCCCCTGCCATTGGAGCAGCAATCCTTTTCATCACATCCGAACCCGCACCCGTTCCTATCAAAATGGGGAATAAACCGAAAAAAGTGGTCATCACGGTCATCATTTTAGGCCTTATTCTTTTTACTGCACCCTCAAAAACAGCATTTTTAAGTCCCTCTATAGTGATCTCTTTTTGGCTTTTCTTTAATTTATCATAAGATATATCTAAATATAACAACATTACAACACTGGTTTCGGCATCAACACCTAATAAAGCAATAATACCCACCCAAACAGCTACGCTCATATTGTAGTCTGCAAAATAGAGATACCAAATTGCTCCTACAACCGAAAATGAAAGAGAGGCTACAATCACAAGCGTTTTTGAGAGCGATTTTGTATTAAGATATAAAAGTAACAAAACAATTAATACAGTAAGCGGAATAATAACCGCCAATTTCTCATTTGCTCTTTCAATATATTCAAATTGCCCGCTCCATGTTATTGAATACCCACCCGGTACCTTTACATTGTTTTTTACTGCCTGTTGTGCCGCAGAAATATACGAACCGATATCTATATCTTTTATATCTACATATACCCAAACATTAGGCCTGCCGTTTTCCGTTTTTATCATCGAAGGGCCCGATTCTACTTCAATTTCGGCTAACTGACTTATTGGAATAACTGCTCCGGAAGGTGTACCGACAAGTATTTTATTGAGTGATTCAAGGTTATCACGGTAATCCCTTTTATATCTGATAACTACGGGGTACCTTTCTAATCCTTCAACCGTACTTGTAACTCTCATACCGCCAAGAGCTGCAGCAAGCGCCTCTTGAACATTTTTAACACTCAACCCGTGTCTGGCAATTTCAACCCTGTTAATTTTAAAATTAATGAAGTTTGCACCGCTTTCCCTTTCTGCAAAAGCTGACCTTGTACCTTTTACCTCCTTTAACGCACTCTCTATTTCTGCACCAATATTCTGCAGAACATACAGATCCGGACCGGCAATTTTTACACCTACGGGGGTTTTAATACCGGTTGAAAGCATATCAATTCTTGTTCTTATTGGCATAGTCCATGAGTTAGTTAAACCGGGAAATTGAACGGCTCTATCAAGCTCTTCAATTAATTTATCCGGAGTCATCCCTTCACGCCATTGGTCTTGAGGCTTTAACCTTATAGTAGTTTCAAGCATAGAAAGCGGTGCAGGGTCAGTAGCTGTTTCTGCTCTGCCTGCTTTACCTAAAACGGATTCTACTTCAGGAAAAGATTTAATTATTTTATCGGTTTGTTGAAGCAATTCACTGACTTTGTTTGCAGAAATACCCGGCAGAGTTGTTGGCATATAGAGTAAATCTCCCTCATAGAGTGGCGGCATAAACTCACTCCCCAATTTGCTATAAGGGTAAATTGTGATTATTACTATTAGTATTGCGGCACCAACTATCGGATAAGGGTATTTAACAACAAAGTAAATAACCGGCGTGTATATTTTCATCAAAAACCGTGTAACGGGATGATCTTCTTCGGCTCTCAGCTTGCCTCTTACAAAATAATTTATTAAAATGGGAACAATAGTAACTGCTAATATTGCCGCACCCGCCATTGCGTAAGTTTTAGTAAATGCTAAAGGCGTAAACATTCTTCCCTCTTGTTGCTCAAGAGTAAAAACGGGCATAAATGATACTGTTATTACCAAAAGTGAATAAAATATTGAAGGTCCTACTTCTTTAGCAGAATCTAATATTACCGAAATTCTTGGTTTCCGTTCACTTTCAGGCAATTGCTGCTGTTGAAAAAGATGTGTATGAGCATTTTCAACCATCACTATTGAAGCGTCAACCATCGCTCCTATTGCAATTGCAATTCCGCCAAGCGACATTATATTTGCGTTTATCCCCTGCATTTTCATTATTAAAAATGAAATCAACACCGCTGAGGGTAAAGTTATTATTGCAACTAAAGAACTTCTAACATGTAGTAAAAAGGCTATAATTACAAATGCAACAATTAATGATTCTTCAATTAACTTGCTTTGAAGGTTGTCTATTGACCGGTTAATCAGATCAGACCTGTCGTAGGCTGTCTTAATTTGTACCCCTTCGGGCAATGACGATTTTATTTCGTCTAATCTGGCTTTAACTTTTTCTATTACTTTTAGGGCATTTTCACCAAATCTCATCACAATAATGCCGCCTACAGTTTCCCCCTCTCCGTTCCACTCTGCAATTCCTCTCCGTAGCTCGGGACCAACAGAAACCGTAGCAACATCTTTCAAATAAATAGGTGAACCGGTAGCAGGGTTATTCATTATAGCTATATTTTGTATATCACGCACACTTTTTAAATAGCCCAATCCCCTTATAATGTATTCGGATTCTGCAATTTCAACCGAACCGCCTCCTCCGTCAAGATTATTGTCTTTAACTTTCATAGCAATCATCTCTGATGAAAGCTTATAAGACGCTAATTTAACCGGGTCAAGATTTATCTGGTATTCTTTGACAAATCCGCCTAATGATGCCACTTCGGCAACACCCTCAATTGAAGAAAGCTCAAACTTTAAAAACCAATCTTGAATACTTCTTAATTCTTGAAGCGAATGTCGGTCAGACTCTAAAACATATTGATAAACCCATCCTAATCCTGTTGCGTCAGGTCCTAATTGAGGTGTAACTCCCTCCGGTAAAGCACCCTGTAATTGACTCAAATACTCTAAAACGCGGCTTCTTGCCCAATAAATATCGGTTCCGTCTTCAAATAACACATACACCATAGACATCCCAACGCCGGAGTACCCTCTTACATAGGTTGCATACGGTGCAGATAAAAGCTTTGTTGTTATTTGATATGTTACCTGGTCTTCAACAGTTTGAGGGCTTTGACCCGGGTACTCTGTAAAAATAATAACTTGAACATCGCTTAAATCGGGAATTGCATCAACGCCGGTGTTTCTAACTGCCCAAATACCCGCCAAAATTAATCCGGAAAATAAAATTATCACTAAATAACGGTTCGCCAATGACCATTCTATAACCTTGCTAATAAAGGGATTTTTTTCTGTTTTCTGTTCCATACTCACTCCCTTATTTGTACTTGTACCCGTGTGTTGTTAAATTCTTTTTGATATCTTCAAGGGAGTATTCCTTAAATTTCATCTCACAAACGGGGCATCTACCTGCTTCGTTTGAGATAATATCCCAATCCATCGGGCATTGAAACAATTTTCCGTTTTTATCAGAATCAATTGATTCAACATCAATCATACCTGTTCTAATTAGCGGAGATTCAATACCGTAGGGGTTTTTTGGTTTCTCTTCCGCTTTTTTTACTTCGGGAGTTTTAACTGATTGATTAGGACCGGTACTCTCATTTTGGTTATTTTCCGGTTTAACTTCACTTTTACCGGGCTGTACAAAACGATTAATTGCAGATCTTAAATTTGCCTCCGAGTCAATTAAAAACTGAGCCGATAGCACAACCACATCCCCCTTGTTTACTCCTGAAATTATCCTTGTATAATCTTCGGAAGATTCAGCAGCATTCACTTCAACAGGTACAAATTTACCCTCACCAAGAGAAAGAATTACAATGTTTCTTTTACCTGATTTTATAATGGCTTCAGATCTTACTTTAATTGCATTAGTGTGAGTAGTTCCGGTAATAGTAGCTTTTGCAAACATATTTGGTTTTAAGGTACCGTCATAATTTGGTACTTCAATTCTCACTTTAGCAGTTCTTGACATCATATCTAATTCGGGGTAAATAAAGGAGACGGTTCCGTTATAGGTTTTACCGGGAATTGCATCAACGGTTATTTTTGCTGAACTACCTGTTCTTAACTGAGAATAATCACTCTCATAAATATCTGCAATTAACCAGAGGCTTGACAAATTTACAATTTTTAACAGCGGCATTTCCGGGTCAATCTTTTGTCCCTGAACCACTTCTTTCATCATGACCGTACCGGATACGGGAGAGTAAATTGGTGTCAAAGTTTGAACCTGACCGCTCTCTTCTAATTGTTTTATTTCGGCATCGGTTACCCTTAGTAATTGGAGTTTTCTTTTTGCACTTTGAATCAATTCTGACGATTGTTCATTGCCATTATTAGAGTTTGCAATTGTCTTTGTGTATTTTAATGCAGTTAAATACTCTTGCTGTGCTGCAACTATCTCGGGTGAATATACTTCCATCAATTTTTGCCCTGCAGAAACATTCATTCCCGTATAATTTACATACAGCTTCTCTACCCACCCCATTGTTCGTGAAGTGATAACTTGTTCTGTTCTTTCATCAAATGTAAATGAGCCGTTAGTTTCTATAGAAGTAGAAAATGTACCCGGTTCAACAGTTGTAAGTTTGATGTTCATTCTCTGTTGCATTTCAGGCGTAATATCAACTATTAGATCAGATTGATTTTCGCTGTCTTTCCCTTTTAATATCGGCGTAAGTTTCATTTCACAGATAGGGCAGTTTCCGGGTTCATCAGAGATTATTTCAGGATGCATTCCGCAAGTATAAAGCTGATCCTCTCCGGCTGCTTGATTAGATTGATCTCCCTTAAAACTGTTGTAAACTATATATGATACCGAAAAAAACAGTAGTGTTGCAAGAATTAGTGAAGTTCTATTTTTCATTTAAGACCTCTGTTAAAGTTGCTCCCGTTAAATATCCTATTACGGCAACTTGTTGATTTAGTTCTTTTTTAAGAGATAGCAACATTTTATCAACTTCAATCATTTTGTTTAAAGCTTCTATGAGCGACATATATGATGTTTTACCGTTTTGATATGCAGTTAACGCAAGTTCAAAGGCTAATTTTGATTTACTCTTTAAGGTTACACCGGTAATTTTGACTCTCTCTCTCAAACTTTTTATTTTTTCGATTGATGAGGCGGTCATTGTTGAGAGCTCTCTTAACAACATTTCTGATTGTGCCTCAGAGTATTTTATCATAAATTCACTCTCTTCAAGCATAGCGGTAGTTTTTCCGCCGTAGTTTAGAGGTAATGTTAATCCTGCCATTAAAGATAACATATCCTTTTGTTCCATTCCCGAAGGTTGCATTTTGTTTCTAAATCCGTATTGAACCGAAAAAGAAAACATCGGATATTTTTCGAATTCATTCATCTCCCGCATTTTAATAGCAGATAGTTTTGATGCTTCGGGTTTCAATAAAAGCGGGTTTGCGATGTTTGTTGCTTCAAAATTTTCTACATCAAAATTTGTTTCATCAAATATCATCCCCGAAATAAAGGGTTCTACATTATCATTATTGGTTAAATTTTTCAACATAGAGATGCTTTCATTGTACATACCTGAATACATTTTAGAGTTTTCACGCATCATTTCAATTTCTATCTCAAGTTTGATTGAATTTTCGATGGATTCTTCATTCACTTCATACATAACTCTTACAACCGGTAAAAGTTGCTCCATCAACTCAATAGATTTTAGACTAAGTTTATATTGTTCTAAAGAAAATTTTGCATCTATAACAGTTGTGTAGATTTCTGAGATTAGCTTATTAGCGTCTATTCTAAAATCGGCATCAATAAGAAGAGTATCTGTTAGCACAAAATTCTTCTTTGCATCATTATAACCCGGAAAAGGTAACATCTGAGTTAATTGAATGGTTTTCATGGTCATCATTTCTTCGGTAAAAGAAAAATTCCACAAAGGTAGATTCATAATTCCGAACATCAGTTCGGGGTCTGAAATACTACTTCGATAAATTGCACGCTTCTTAGTACTCTCTTTCATACTTTCGGACATTTTAATTTCCGGGGAGTTTGCAATTGCATACCTCATCAGCTCTTTCAAATTGTTATCAATCGTACTTTGCGCAAATAATAACACAGGCAAAATTGACAACAATATTAATTTAGATAATATCATTGTTTATCCGTAAATAAATCTTTTAATGTTGATTGCACCCTTATATAAGGGATTTTATTACAAGGATGAGATTTCTAAATTATGAAGACAGAGTTTAATAGGTGTATAGGGGGAGATTTTTTCGGTTTAATTGAAAAGTTTTCAAGACATTTACTGTTTAACGGTATTTGAACAAAAACTAATTCGTTAGCTTTTTCGATTGTAGGTGTTAATTGCTGAGTTTGAACTGTGTTTAGATATTCAGGTGAAATTGATTTTAATTTAATACAATAGCATTCGGCTAATGTTTGTTCTTCTTTTGAGGTTGCCATGTTAGTGCAACACATCGGAATCTGAAATTCAATAACAACCTGTTTTATTGATTCGCTTTCGCAACATGAATCTGTAGATTCGGTTTTAACTTCGGTTTCAATAAAAGTTAACAGGCATTCTTTTGTCATAACGGGCTTTTCGGGTATGTAAGCCGCTACAAACAAAAGATGTATAAATGAAAAAAGCAGAATGCCCTGCAATATTTTCACTTTAATATGTTGCCTGTCAAAAAATCTAATATTCATTTTCTCAATATATTAAAATAATTAAATATTTACAGTCCAGTTTCAATTACCTAAATGCCGGTAAGTAAAAGTGGTGCAAATATAATTCTTTGGCATAAAAATAACTATAGAAGACGCAAAGAAAAAAGTTCAAGGTTCGATCCCGACCCGGTCGGGAGCGGGGGTTCGAGGTTAAAAAAAGTGCTTGGTGCTTAGTTCGTAGTTCTTGGTTTTTAGCCCCGACTCC
>JACSRR010000104.1 GCA_014879635.1 Ignavibacteriaceae bacterium
GCTGCGGTTAAATTATTTTTTGACACTAAAAAAGCATGTTATTTTTTTGACCCAAATCAATTTTATAAACCATTTTTTTTGGGGTGAAATGTGGGTAAAAAAATGGTGTGAGGTAAAAAGTTCAATTTCCACAAAAGTTTAAGTAAATTTGAGATTGTAATTACTCAAAAAATCAATTCTTAATTGAAAGCCAAAAATTGAATAAAGCTTATTTAGTAACTGTAATTGTTATTGCGTCAATTCTTATTGCCGGATGTTCTCCTGCGGTTGAAATTGAGGTCACCGAAACAGCCGTAAACCGTTTAGAAGATAAAGCCCGTTTAAAAATGGCAATGAATTACTTTTTAGACGGTACAAATGCTGAAGCAAAAGGCGATTATTCAAGTGCGTTAGACTATTATTACAGCGCCTTGGTGTTAGACCCCTCTTCCGGAATCTATTATTCGATTGCTAAATCGTTGTACTTTTTAAGCCGTTTAAACGACGCCGTAATAAATATTAATAAAGCAATTGCATTAGATTCGCTTGAAATTGAATATTATGATTTAGCGAGGGAAATTTACACGGTTCAAAACAGACCAAATAGTGCAATTGAAGTCTTAAATAAAATTATTGCTTTAGATTCGCTGAATATTGATTCTTATTATAGATTAGCTAGATTATACGAGAACAGGTACCCTGAAAAGTCGATAGAAATTTACTATAAATTATTAGAAAGAACCGGCGATGAATTTACTGTTTTATATAGAATTGCCGAATTATACGACCGGTTGAATAAAAAAGCAGAGGCTATCGAAATCATTAAAAAACTTGTTTTAATTGACCCTTCAAATACTTCGTTAAGGTTAGTTCTTTGTGATTATTTAATTGAAGCTGGAAATTTTGAGGAAGCCTTAACTGAGGTGAGAGCAATTTTACAGCTTTTTCCCGATGATTCTCAAAGTTTAAGAAGGCTTGCCGAAATTTATATTAAGCAAGGTAATTTTGAGGAAGCTACAAATGTTACAATTTCCCTTTTTGAGAAGGGAGCAATTAATTATGAATTAAAAATTAACATGGCTGTTATTCTTTACGAAAATTCTTTCAAAGAAGAGAATTTACTTGAATCGGCTGAGAAGATTTTTTTATTGTTAAATGAAGACTCTCTCGATACATTTGCTCCTGTGTATCTTTCTGCTATTGAGTTGAGAAAAAACAATTTAGAAGAAGCCGGGAGATGGATGAGTTTGGTAAAATCAAAATATCCCGCTGACTTATGGTTGAGATTAGGCGGCCAATTTTACGATGAACGCGATTACAATTCCGCAATTTTTATATTGGTTGAAGGGGTGAAACATTATCAAAGAAATTTTCCGATTAATCTTATTTTGGGGCTTTCGTACTCAATCAAGAGCGAATATCAAAAGTCAGAACAGTTTTTAGCAACGGCGGTTGAACTAAATCCGGGAGATATAACGGCGCTTTCGGCATACGGTTATACTTTAAGTCAACTTAAACAAACGGATGCGGCAATTGATTATATTACGCGTGCTCTTAAAATTGACCCTAATAATGTGGATTTAATGGGAACTTTAGCTCTTATTTATAACAGTATCAAAATATTTGAAAAGAGCGATAGTTTATATTCTGCCGCTTTAGAATTAGCTCCTGAAAACGCTTTGATAAACAATAACTATGCGTATTCTTTAGCCGTAAGAGGCGAAAATTTAGAACTTGCTTTAGAGATGGCAACTCACGCCGTAACATCGGAGCCTTATAGTTCGTCTTATCTTGACACAAAAGGCTGGGTTTACTTTAAACTCGGTGATTTTGAGAAGGCAAGAGAGTACTTAGAGAAAGCTATAGAGGTTGACGAAAACAGTCCGGTGTTATTAGAGCACTTGGGAGATGTTTTGTTTATGTTAAATTTGAAAGATCAAGCAATGGAACTTTGGCAAAAAGCCTTAGATTTAAACAAAGAAAATCAAGAGATTAAGAAAAAAATAGAAACAGGTGAAATTTGAACCATATAAAGTATTTTTTGAGTGCCACATTTTTACTCATGCTTTTTGTTTTGCCGGGTTGTACCCCTGTAACCGAAATGGAAGAAGGCGATACGGGAAACTATGAAGTTATGCCCGCCGATAGAGTTATCAAAAGGTTAGAGGCAAACAGAAGAAGAATCAAAGTGTTTGAAGGTAACGGTGAACTTGAAGTAAAAAGCTCCCAAATTAATAACAGTACACTGTTCCGCACTATTTTAAGAAAACCCGATTCGGTTTACATGAATATTTTAGGACCCTTCGGAATAGAATTGGCTAATATTTTAGTTACAAAACAAGAGTACGAGTTTTTTGAAGCTTTAAATAATACGCTCTACAAAGGTACTCTTGATGATGATGTGCTTTCGCAAATTTTTAAGTTCAATATAAAATTTTCTGAACTCTTAGATGCTTTTATCGGTGCAGTGAATTTAACCGGTGAGCTATACCGTGAACCCGATAACTTTGTTATTGCCGGCGGTAAATACTTCTTCACTTACATTGACAAAGAAGGTAACTACACTTCTGAATATGTGATAAATATTGAAAATTTGGCAATTACAGATTATAGATACCGCGATAAAGATAGAAATATTTTGATTGAGGGTACTTATTCGAATTTTCAGCAGGTAGAAAATGTTCAAATACCGAGAAAAATTGTAATTAAAAGTCCGCTTGATAATCAAACAGTTACAATAACTTATAAAAATGTAAAAGTGAACGATGAAAGTTCGGTAATTGATTTTTCCGTTCCTTCCGATGCTTCAATAATAGAATGGTAAAAAAGTCTCTTTTAACTCTAACTTTAGTTTTAACCCTCTTTTTGACGGGAGATAGCCTTCTTCAGCAGAAAGGTGTTGATGAAAAGCAGAAAGAGCTCGATAAAATTAAGAAAGAGTTAGCTGATTTGCGTGCCGAAATTAAAGAGTCGGAGAAAACAGAAAAAAAGTCTTACGAGGCTATAGAGCGTTATAACCGGCAAGTGCATTTGGTAAATAAAATGATTGCCGCTTTAGAAAGTGAAGAGAGGTTGGTTTCTGCTAAAATAATTGAGACTGATTTAATGATTTCACAATTAGAATCTAAGGTAAAACTGTTGAAGGAAAAGTACGCTGCTTACATCATAGCTGTGTACAAAAACTTGGATAGTGATCCGCTTTTGTTTATTCTTGATTCAGACTCTTTTCTTAATGCAATAGAAAAATATACTTATTATAGAATGTTTACCGAATCAGGCAAGAGAGCTAATGAACAGCTCGGTAAAACTATAAATTCGTTAAGTGAATTAAGAGCAAGTTTGCAGGCTGATAAAATTCAAAAAGAAAAATTGAAAGAAGATAAGGAAATAGAAGAAAACAATCTAAAAGCAGGAATAGATGCACAACAAAAAGTGATTAAAGAGGTTAAAAAAGATAAAAACGAGCTTGAAAAAGAGTACACTGCAAAGAAAAAAGCCGAAAACGAAATAAAATCGTATATCACTAATTTGATTGAAAAGGAAGAGCGGGAAAAGAAGGAGAGGGAAGCTAAAACGAAAACAGATACTAAAAAAGCTGAACCCGGCAAAACTACGGTTAAAACCGAAACTAAGAAAGAACCCGCTAAAACCGGTTCAAGTAAGAGCGAACCCGAATTTACGGTTGAGGTTATTGAAGAAGAAACTACCGTTACAACCGGTTATTCAGGGTCTAAACTTTCAACATTAAAAGGAAAATTAATAAGACCCGTTACCGGCGGAACTATTATTAGAGAGTTTGGCGAAAATAAAAATGTGAAATTAAACACTGTTACATACAACTACGGTATTGATATTAAACTAAATTCTGCCGCTGCGGTAAGAACAGTTGCCGACGGAAAAGTTTCCATTATTGAATATGTTGCCGGTTACGGTACAATAATTATAATCACTCACTCAGAAGGATTTAGAACTGTTTACGGTCATCTCGGAAAAGTGAACATTAAAACCGGCGAAATTCTTAAAGGCGGTGCAGTTATCGGTTATGTGGGAGAGAGTCTTGAAGGATTCATTTTACATTTCGAAATTTGGCAAAACCGTAATAATTTAAACCCAAAAACTTGGCTCGCAGCTAAATAAACGGAAAAATCTTGAACGAAACAATTTATAGACAGGCTAAAAACGGCAAATTATTGATAGATATTTTACCCAATAAATGTGATTTTTGCGGGTGTTGTGTTGGAGTTTGTCCCGAAGATGCAATTGAATTAAAGGAAGCAGAAATTTTTATTATTGATGAAAGATGCACAAACTGCTCTAAATGTGTTTGGAGCTGTCCAATTGAAGTTATAAAGTTTAATAAAAGCGGAGTACCCGTTAAATGAGAGATCAATACGATATAGTTGTTGTAGGGGCGGGTCCCGCGGGTTCAATTGCAGCAAAATTTGCTGCCGAAAAAGGTGTCAGCGTTCTCATTTTAGAGAAAGACCGTGATGTCGGTTATCCCGTAAGATGTGGAGAAGCCGTAAGTAGAAAAGGTATTGAAGAATTTATAGAGCCTGACGAAAAGTGGATTGCATCTCATATTCACAATTTTTCAATGATTGCACCGGATGGTACCGAGGTATTTGTTCCGCTTGAAGAAGAAGGTTTTATTCTCGAAAGGCGAATTTTTGATTATGAACTTGCTAAACTTGCTTCTTCGAAAGGAGCTGAAGTGCTAACAAGGGCTTATGTTAACGGTTTAATTATTGAAGACGGGCAAGTGTCTGGCGTTAAATATGAGCACAGAGGAGAACAAAAGGAGATTAAAGCCAAGGTTGTTATTGCTGCCGATGGTGTTGAATCAAGAGTTGGAAGGTGGGCAGGAATTAAAACGCACATCGATTTTCGTGATATGGAGTCTTGCGCGCAACATACCGTAACGGGCTTGAATGTAGATAAAAACACTATTTATTTTTATTTTGGTAGTAAAGTAGCTCCTCAAGGTTATTTTTGGGTCTTTTCAAAAGGTTCAAACAGTGCAAATATCGGTTTAGGTATAAGCGGTGCAGCAGGTAAAAAACGATCTGCCATCTCGTATTTAAACGATTTTATGGAGGAGAATCACCCTAACGCTTCTATTCTAACAACAATTGCCGGCGGTGTTCCTTGCTCTATTACTCTTGAACAAATTTCTGCACGCGGTATTATGTTAACAGGTGATGCTGCAAGAATGGTGAATCCTTTGAGCGGAGGTGGTATTGCAAGCGGTATGATAGGTGGTTCAATTGCCGGTAGAATTGCTGCCGAAGCTGTTTTGAGCGGGAATTTATCGCATATTTTAACTTATGATAAAGCATGGGCTGATAGACTCGGTAAAAGGCATGAAATTTTTGAAAGTATCAAAAACGGGATTTATAACTTTAGCGACGAAAAGTTTAATGAAATTGCTCACGCTTTTGCCAAAGTACCTATTGAAAAACGCTCACTCGGAAATTTATTCAAAACCGCCTTATTTAATAAACCGGCTCTTCTTATTGATGTGGCTAAAGTGTTTTTTCATAAAAGAGCATGATTTATTCTTGAGTTTTATTTGAGTAAATCTAAGCTCAAAGGAATATGAATAATTCTATGTTAAAATTCCATTTTGTAATTGAAGAGAAAAAATTTTACCGGTAAATGGCATTTCATCAGCTTTAAAGTTTTAAATAATTATTTTCGTATTTCTTAACTTCTTAACCTGTCATATATTACGCATAAATAATTATTTCTGACCGGGAAATTAATTGGTCTGCCATCAGCCATTAAATTTTTAGTAGAACCGGTCAACAAATCAACGCCACCCATAAAATAAAATTCACTTATATTTAGAGATTGATTATTTATTAGTTAGGAGAGAAAATGTTATTTATTATAGCAGTTTTAGCAGCCGCAATTGCAATATTCGTGTTTTTTAATGCAAAGAAAAGATTTAACAAAGTTGAGGCAAATTTTGCACTCGGCGGATTTGTAATTGCTTTATTTATTGCGATTTATCAATGGATTGCTGTTATTCCGGCAGGATTTGTGGGAGTTGTGGATGTTTTCGGAAATGTAAGTGATTTAACTTTAAAAGCCGGTATTAATTTTGTAAATCCTTTTGCTAATGTTGAAAAGTTTAGCATAAAAACTCAAGAATTAAAAGAGGATATGAAAATCCCTTCTAAAGAGGGGTTAACTATTCAGCTTGAAATTAGTGTTTTATATCATCTAAATCCGGAAAGAGCTGCTGATATATATAAAACCGTAGGTCCTAATTATTCCGAAATTATTTTAGTCCCTCAATTTAGATCGGCAGTTAGAGGCGTAACGGCTAAATATGATGCAAGGGCGCTCTATACCGCCGAAAGAGAACAATTAGCCAAAGAAATAGTGCAAGATATAGTTTCATTAGTCGGTAACAGAGGCATCTCGGTTGAAGGTGTTGCTATGCGTCAAATTATATTACCCGCAGGTTTAACAAACTCAATTGAAGAAAAGTTAAAAGCAGAGCAAGAGAGTCAAAGAATGCAGTTTGTACTTCAAAAGGAACAGCTTGAGGCAGATAGAAAAAGAATTGAAGCGCAAGGTATAGCAGATTTTCAGAAAATTGTTTCTCAAGGTATTTCAGACCAATTACTAAAATGGAAGGGAATTGAAGCAACCGAAAAACTAGCCGGTTCAAACAACACAAAAATAGTTGTAATTGGCTCAGGTAAAGATGGCCTTCCGCTCATTCTTGGCGGAAATTAATATATTTTAGAAGAACTTGCTTGAGGGCACTTATAAATTTTAGAAATTCGTAAATATTAGTAGAGGCGCATTGCAATGTGTCTCTACTTAACTCAAATTTCGTTTTATAGGGCTTGGCGGTTTATTTTTTCATCCAGGATCCTTGACCCGGTTGCCTATTGTCGGGATTAGTCAGGTTCGGGGTTGAATTTTCTACCCACTATCCACTGCAAGCACAGCGAACTACCCACTAATTTTTCCTTTTAACCCCCGAACTCCCGCTCCCGACCGGGTCGGGATTACCCTTCACTCTTAACTGCTTTTTCTATCCACTAAACTGAAATGCGCCTTTTTACCTACAAACACTACAGCATAAGCCTTTAGGTTTTCCAATTCGCTTATTTCAGTTTTATCTAGGTAACGGTTTACTTGTTGTGTGGCTATTTCCATTGTTTTGGGTAGTTTTTTTGATTCACTCTTCTTTAAGTATTTTAGCTCTATTAGGAATTGAAATTTAACTTTATTCGGCTTTCTAAATAAATACATTAAATCAGGGTATTCTCCCTTTATCTCAACTTCACTTTTTATTATATATATTGGTGCTAAT
>JACSRR010000306.1 GCA_014879635.1 Ignavibacteriaceae bacterium
TGAAAAGAACAGACAAAAATTCTTTGGCTCAAATATTATAGGGATTGAAGTAAACGAAATTAGTGATTGTAAAATCACTTTGTTGTTAATCAATGAAGGTTTTGGCGGGAGAAAAAATTGTAGAGGCGCATTGCAATACGCCTCTACTTTTAATAATTTAAGTTTTCACTATATTTAATATGTTTGCGTTATAACTTCAACTCAAACAGTATTTACATAGGTAAACTATCGTCCATATCGGGTTCTTCACCGTTAAGAATTTCATCGTCATCTTCAGGTACAATTTTTGCTAGGTCAGAAATAGAGTCGTTATCTTTAAGATTAATAACTCTGACACCTTGAGTATTTCTACCCATAGTTCTAACATCTTTAACAGCCATTCTGATAACCATACCGCTTTGAGTAATCACAACTAATTCTTCATTATCCGTAACTTCAACGATAGCAATCATTTTACCGGTTTTTTCAGTTGTTTTAACAGTAATGATACCCTTTCCGCCTCTATTAGTAATTCTGTAATCATTAACATCGGATCTCTTACCGTAGCCTCTATCCGTTACAACCATTATGGTAGTTTGACGCTTAATTACAAGCAGACCAACAACTTTATCGCTCTTATCGAGGTTAATACCGCGAACACCGGTAGCAGTTCTTCCCATATCTCTAACTTTACTCTCGCTAAATCTGATAGCTAAGCCGTTGTGAGTTCCGAGAATAATATCTTCACCCGCTCCGAGCAAATTCACACTAATCAATTCATCACCTTCTACCAAATTGATTGCGTTAATACCGTTTTTCCTAACATTTTGGTAGGCGCTAAGTTTAGTTTTTTTGATTGTACCGCCGCGGGTAGCCATAATTAAAAACTGGTCGTCTTTAAATTCTTTAACATTAACGATAGCGGTAATTTTTTCGTTAGCTTCTTTTTCAATAAGATTAAGAATTGACCTGCCCCGTGCCGCTCTACCAACATCAGGAACTTCGTAAACTTTGAGCCAATAACACCTGCCTCTATCGGTGAAGAACATGATATATTCGTGTGTTGTAGCAACAAACATAGTTTCAATCCAATCTTCATCTTTAGTAGCTGCACCTGTTACGCCTCTGCCGCCGCGCTTTTGTTTCTTATAACCGCTAACAGGGAATCTTTTGATAAATCCACGGTGCGAAATTGTAACAACAACATTCTCTTCAGCAATCAAATCTTCAATTTCGAATTCTTCATAATTTTGAATAACTTCAGTTCTTCTCTCATCGCCGTATTTATCTTTAATGATAATTAATTCTTCTTTGATTATCATATATCTAAGTTCTTCGCTTTCGAGGATACCTCTAAGTTTTTGGATGAGTTGAATAACTTCACGATACTCGTCTTCTATCTTCTTTCTTTCAAGACCGGTTAATCTTTGCAAACGCATATCTAAAATGGCTTTTGCTTGAATTTCGGAAAGTCCGAATTTAGCCATCAAATTATTTCTTGCTGCCTCTGTATCTTTTGAAGCTTTAATTGTTGCAATTACCTCGTCAATATTATCGAGCGCAATAATGTAACCTTCTAAGATATGGGCTCTGCGTTCTGCAGCATCAAGTTCAAATTGGGTGCGTTTTATCAAAATATCCATTCTGTGATTGATAAAATGCTGCATCATCTCTTTGATATTCAGAACTTTAGGCATTCCGTGAACTAAAGCGAGCATAATTACGCCAAAGGTTACCTGCATTTGGGTCAATTTATACAATTGATTTATGATAACCGAAGGCTGTGCGTCTCTCTTTAAATCGATAACAATACGCATTCCGTCTCTATCAGATTCATCGCGAATGTTTGATAAACCGGTTAATTTCCCCTCCTTGACAAGCATAGCAATCTTTTCGATTAAAGATGCTTTGTTCACTTGGTAGGGGAGTTCGCTCACAATAATACTAACTTTACCGTTTTTAGCAGTTTCAATATTAGCTTTTGCTCTTACAATTACCCTGCCTCTGCCGGTGTGATATGCGTTTTTAACTTCGCTATATCCAAAAATTATTCCACCGGTAGGAAAATCGGGAGCTTTTATATATTTAATAATCTCGTCAATTTCCATTGCGGGATTATCAATTAATGCCGTTAAACCGTCAACTACCTCGCAAAGATTGTGCGGAGGAATATTTGTTGCCATACCTACAGCAATACCGCTTGAACCATTAATAAGCAAATTGGGTAAATACGACGGCATTACGGTAGGTTCGGTTAAAGAATCATCGAAGTTTGATACAAAAGAAACCGTATTTTTATCGATATCCCTTAAAATTTCGTCAGAAATTCGTGCTAATTTAGCTTCGGTATAACGCATTGCCGCTGGTGAGTCACCGTCAACAGAGCCGAAGTTACCTTGCCCCACAACAAGCGGATACCGTAAAGAAAAATCTTGAACCATTCTTACCATTGCATCGTAAACGGCGGTATCTCCGTGGGGGTGATACTTACCAAGAACTTCACCCACAATTCTTGCAGATTTTTTGAACGGTTTGTTAAATGCTACGCCAAGTTCGTGCATTCCGAAGAGAACACGGCGGTGTACAGGCTTTAATCCGTCTCTTACATCAGGAAGTGCCCTTGATACGATAACGGACATTGAATAATCAATATAAGACGACTTTAATTCGTCTTCTAAAGCAATAGGATTTATTTTATCGAAAATTGTTGACATAATTTCTTTTTAATTAATTAAACATCGAGATTTCTAACATATTTGGCGTTCTTTTCAATAAAGAGCCTTCTTGGTTCAACACTATCACCCATTAAGGTTTCAAAAAGGATGTGCGCATCCGGTTCGTTTTCAACATTTACCTGAAGTAAAGTTCTTGTTTCGGGATTCATAGTAGTTGACCAAAGCTGTTCGGGGTTCATTTCTCCCAAACCTTTATAGCGTGAAATGGTTACGCCTTTAATATTCCCTAAGTCGTCTAACTCTTGACTTTCGGGTGTATCGTTTAATGCTTCTAATTTTTTAGGGTTAATTTTCATCCTCTTAAGGATATCGTCTCTTTCTCTTTCGTCAAAAGCAAAAAACTCTTCTTTCCCTTTTTTGATTCTGTAAAGAGGGGGTTGAGCAATGTAAATTTTACCGTGTTTGATTAGTTCTCTCATATAACGGAAGAGGAATGTTAACAGTAGTGTTCTGATATGGCTACCGTCAACATCAGCATCTGTCATAAGAATAATCTTACCGTATCTCAATTTTGAGATATCAAAATCAAGGTCTATTCCGGTTCCGACAGCGGCAATAATAGCTTTAATTTCGTTATTTTCTAGAATTTTGTGGAGTTTAGATTTTTCTACATTAAGAATCTTACCTTTCAGAGGTAATATAGCTTGAAATCTTCTGTCTCTACCTTGTTTAGCAGAACCACCTGCAGAATCGCCCTCAACAATGTAAATTTCACAATGTTCGGGGTCAGTAATAGAACAATCGGCTAATTTACCGGGTAAATCAAAGCTGTCTAAAGCATTTTTTCTTCGAGCTAAATCGCGAGCTCTTCTTGCTGCGTCGCGTGCTTCGGCTGATCTCAAACACTTTTCGATAATTTTTTTACCAACTGCGGGATTCTCTTCTAAAAATTCGGCTAATTTTTCATTAACAAGCGTTTCTACTGCAGATTTAGTTTCACTATTACCCAGCTTAGTTTTGGTTTGCCCTTCAAACTGGGGTTCCATTACTTTAACCGAAATTACGCAAGTTAAGCCTTCGCGAAAATCATCACCCGAAAGTTGAATTTTAGTATTTTTTAACAATCCGTTCCGGGTAGCGTAATTGTTAAGCGTTCTTGTAAGAGCAGATTTGAAACCATAGAGGTGAGTTCCGCCTTCGTGTGTGTTAATATTGTTTACATACGAGAAGATATTTTCGTCAAAAGCGTCATTATAGTGAAAAGCGATTTCAATAGGGGTATTATCTTTTTCGCCTTCAATTAAAACCGGTTTATGAAGCGGTGTTCTTTTTGCATCAATATATTGAACAAATTCAACCAAGCCGCCTTTGAAGTGGAAAACTTCTTTTTCTTCTACTTCTTCTCTTCTGTCAATGCAAATGATAGTGATAGTTTTGTTGAGATAGGCTAGTTCACGCATTCTTGCAATGATAGTATCAAATTTGAATAGTGTAGTTTTGAAAATTTCACCGTCAGGAAAAAAAGTAACCTTAGTTCCGGTCTCTTTTTTAGCGAGATTTGAAATTGATTTTACCGGTGCAACCGGTGCACCTCTTCTGAATTCCATAAACCAAAGTTTACCGTCTCTTTTAACCTCAACTTTAAGCCATTCTGAAAGAGCGTTAACAACCGAAACACCAACTCCGTGCAACCCGCCGCTCACTTTGTAAGAATCTTTATCGAACTTACCGCCTGCGTGAAGAACAGTCATAACAACTTCAAGAGCGGAACGGTTTTCTTCAGGGTGTAGATCAACGGGGATACCCCTACCGTTATCGCTTACCGTAACGCTGCTATCCTTATTAATAATAACTTCAATAGTATCGCAATAACCAGCTAAGGCTTCGTCAATACTATTATCAACAACTTCGTTAATTAAATGATGTAATCCTCTGCTTCCGATATCTCCGATATACATAGCGGGTCTTTTTTGAACCGCTTCTAATCCTTTTAATACATTGATATTTTTAGCACTATATTCTTGCGAGCCTGCACTCATATTATTCCCGGCTTTTATTTCAGCTTAGTTTGATTTTTTTAATTCTTTCTTCTTTAAAGAAGGTGTTAATTTTATTTATATATAATTCTTCGTTAGCTTTAACATCGTTTCGAAAAACGGAGTTATGCACTTTTAAGAACAATACAGATTTTTCCGTTTTTACTACCTCTATATGTTCAGAGAGCCCGGGAAAAATCTTTTCGAAGTTCACTTTAATTTCTTCGTTTTTAATGGCTTCGTTTAGTTTTTGAAAAATTGGTTCTTTAGTTAGTACTTCGCCAATAGTTTTGAAGTTAGACTCATCCATAACAGAATGAACCTTTATCAACGCTTATTAATCTATCATTTTCTGAGCGTTTTAAAAATTTAAAGTTTGAAAAATCTGTAAGCGTAATAAATGCTTGTCCAATTTCTCTTAAAAAATCACTTATTGCAACAGAGCGCTCTGTGTCAAGTTCACCAAAAACATCATCAAGCAAGAAAAAAGGATTTTTACCCAATTTTTCTTTCAAGTAAAAAAACTGGGCAAATCTTAAAGATACTTGAAAAGTTTTGTGTTGCCCTTGCGAACCGTAAGTTTTTAATTCTTTCCCGTTTATGAAGAAAACAAAATCATCTTTGTGAGGACCTGCAAGGTTAGCGCCTTTAGCTATTTCGGCTTTCTGAAGAGAATTAAGTTTTGCGAGAAAAAAACGGCTTAAATCTGTTTGATCGTCAGAGATAGTTTTATAATAAATTGAAGGGGCTTCTTTCTTATTACTTATCAGGCTGTATGATTTTTTAATAAAAGGGTCTAATTCGTTTATAAATTTTCTTCTGTAACTAATTAATTCCACACCGGTTTGAACAAGTTTTTCAGTCCACGCATCCAATTGGTCAATAAGTTCTCTACTGCCGGTTTCTCTAATCTTAGAGAGTAGATCGGCTCTCTGCCTCAAAGTTTTGTTATAATCTAAAAGATGTTTTAGATACATTTCGCTTGACTGTGAAATAACAGAATCAACAAACTTTCTTCTTTCAAGCGAGTAACCTGCGGTAATAGAGTGGTCATCGGGAGTTAAAAGAACCACAGGAAACTTTCCGATAATTTCGGTAGCCCTGTGAACCGGTTTTGAGTCTTTAAAATATGTTTTTTTGCCTTCATTCAAAGAGTAAAAAATTCGAAGGTTGTGGTTGACCGTGTCAAGTATTTGCCCGTCGAAAGAATAACTGTCGCAATTAAATCTGACTAACTCAGAATCTGACGAAGTTCTAAAGCTTTTTGTAGTACAATACATGTAAATAGACTCTAAAACCGATGTTTTTCCCTGACCGTTACCACCTACAATAAAATTTAATCCGTCTGAAAACTCAATTGTTGCACTATCATAAATTCTAAAGTTTTCGAATTTTATCCATTTAAGGAACATTATACCCCAACCCGGGTGGGCATCATTATCATCGAAACTACTTCGTTCTCTCTTTGTTCAACCGGTTCTATAAGAACGGGCTTTGAAATAGTATTAAATTTCAGATAAACTTCTTCACCTTCAATGTGCGAAAGTACATCAATTAATGAAGTTGTTTTAAATGCAACAAATTTTTCTAACGGTACACCGGTAAAAATGCATTCTAAAGTCTCTTTTGCATAAGAACCTGTTTCCTGTTCTTGCGATTCAATTTCAATAAGAGAACTGCTTACTAACATTTTCATTACCGGAAATTTGTTATTAGCGTAAGGGAGCATTCTTCTGCATGCGGTTAGTAATTCGGAACGGGAAATTTTTAGCTCACTCTCAGATGATTGAGGAACCACAGGGTTGTAATCCGGAAATTTATGGTCAATTAACCGTGAAATTACTCTTGTACCTTCTGCTTCAAAACAGATTCTTGTACGGTCAAAGGTTATTCTAACTTCTGATTTTGAGAAAATCTTGGAAACTATTCCTATTGTTTTTTCAGGTACAATAACCATTATATCATCCGGAACTCTAAAAGCCGAATTGTGGTATTTTACCAAGCGATGACCGTCGGTTGCAACAAATGTTGAGCCGTCAGGATTTACTTCAATCAACAGACCCGAAATTGCTAATCTTGAAGGTTCTTTTGAAATAGCAAAATGAGTAAAGTGGATAGCTCTTTGAAGATCTTCACCCGAAATAGTAATCTCATTATCTTCGTTAACTTGAGGGAAAGCAGGAAAATCATTAGGTGAAATTGTTGAAATATTATATTTACCTGAATCAGTTTGGATGTTTAAGCCTGTTTCAAGGTCAAAATCGCAAAATAATTGCATGTCACCCAAGCCTTTTATTGTATCGCCCAACCTTTTACCTTGACATAAAAAGGTAACATTTTCGTCTGAATCGTTTAATTTAAACGAAGTGCTCACAGAGATATCAACATCGCTTGCCATTAAGGTCATGACACCGTCATTAATATCTATGTGTATGTTCTCTAAGATGGACATCATTGGCGACCTCAAGGGTACTACCGGCTGAACAAATGAAAGAAACTTTTCGAATGTGATACTATTAGCAGTAAAGTGCATACTTTCCTCTATAATTTAACCTACAAATTTACGAAATTTTTACCTGATAA
>JACSRR010000303.1 GCA_014879635.1 Ignavibacteriaceae bacterium
CTTTTTACTTCAGCGGCAATTTTTAAAAGTTTTTCTTGAGAAATTTCATTTTCGCTATTTAACACGGTTATCTCTCTGTACATAGGCGGGTTTTTCCCTTTAATTTGCATTGTTACCGCTCCTATTTTGTAAACGGGAATTAAGCTACCCGGCTCTGCGGGAAATTTGACTAAATAAAAAATTGATTTGCCTTCATCTGCTGAATCGCGAAAATCTTCCCACGATTTATGAAAATTTTTAAAATAGGATGCAAATTCCGGTTGAGTTTTCGCTATCTCGTCTCTCTCTTTTAACATCACATTAATTAAAGAATCTAAGTTTTCGCCCCATTTTGAAAGCGCTTCATTGGTAAGCATAGCAATTCTACCTGTTCTATCGGCAAGTTTTAACCAATCAGAAATTGCTTTGTTTTTTGAGTCGTCAAAAAGGTACGAATACATAAAAGGGTCTTCAAATTTTGTTTTATTAACGGGGTTGAGTGTATTACCTATAAAAAAGTTTGTGAGAATCAGCTCCCCTTTTTTCCCTTTATCTTGAATTAACCTTTCGGCTAAAGAGGCATAGATAGAAATTGCAGAATTGTAGTCTTTAAAAAAACTCACCCTTGCGTCTAAACTCATAGATGGAAAGTAAAGTTCTCTCATATTTAAGGAGTTTTCAAAAAAACCGGTTAAAAGCTCAAAAGCCTCTTCAAACCGCTCTTGCGTGTAATAGACTTTAGCAAGCACAAAAACCGAATTTAAAAAAGCAGGGTGAAAAGGTCTGTAAATTTTCTTTCTAATTTCGAAAGCTTCTTCTGCTGTTTCTGCAGCCATGCTCAATCTTCCCATTTTCAAAAAAAGTTCGGCAGAAGAAATTTGTAGTTCGGTATATTCGGGGTCAGTTTCTTTGAAAGAAGTTTTAAGATAATACCGCGCCTTTCCTAAAGCAGAATCTGCCTGCATCAATTTACCCATATCAATTAACAATTCGCCAAATTGTTTCTCGGCATTTATGTAAAGTTTTGAGATATTTCCCGTGATGTGCGAAAGTCTTGCAACTGCCGTTCTAAAATAATCTTCGGATTTTACATATTCGCCTTTAGCTCTGAGTACATTTCCGATGTGAACTAATAAAGCACCGTAAGAAAGCGTATTAAACATCCCTCGTTTTTCTCTAATTTCTTTAGCTTGCATTAATTTTATCTCGGCTTCATTATAATCGCCCATTACAAATGCCATTACGCCGGTATTAATTAGAGCCGAGCCGTATTCATCTGATTCAGCACCCCGTTCTGCTTTATCAATTTCGCCGGCTTTTAAATAATACAAGTATGCTGAATCGGGTAAACCTCTCAATCTGTACAAATCACCCAAATTAATTAGCGTGCTTGCATAACTGTAATCATTATTTTTTCCGATTTCCTCTTTAACTCTAAGAGTAAGATTGTAATGTTCAAGAGCATCAAAATAGTAAAAACGACGCATATACATTGTAGCAAGATTATTAACTGCAGCAGCATAATTAGAATCTCTTCCAAACTCTTTTTCAGACATATCAACGGCTTGTTTCGCAAAATCGAATGCAGCTTTGTAATCTCCTAAAGAAAACGCATTTCGCATATTCATATTTACTTCTTTAAGGGTTTGGGCATTTACTAAAAAAGTTAATAGCAGTAATAGATATAAAATTTTCATAAGATCTGTAGTTTTTTGTGAGAATTATTTGATTAGACTGTTAAAAAGGAAAAAATACTCAGGAAATTTAATAATATTTTGCCGTTAATCTATTATTCACTATTTTGCATTGCACTCCTAATTAGTTCATTTAGTTATTTCTCCAATTTAACATAAGAGGCTAAAATTGAAAATTTCACAACAAATTTATACTCCCGGCTCAGGCTGGAAATCAGAAAGCGGCAATAGCCTCATTAACGACGCCGGTTTGGTAATTGTCTTTGGAAGTAGAGGGCTTCTTGAAGATAAATCTCATTTTGATACTATTAAAAGCACCTACCCTGATGCAACTATTCTTCTTAATTCTACATCGGGCGAAATTCTATCAACACGCGTTTATGACGATTCACTCTGTCTTACAGCAATTAAATTTGAAAAAACGGATATTAAATCTGCGTCAATTAATGTAAAAGATTTTCCGGGTAGTAGTGAAGCAGGTGAATTTTTGGGGAAAGCTCTTCCGCATGAAAACTTGGTGCATTTGTTTGTTATTTCTGACGGACAAAAAGTAAACGGCACTAAATTGGTTCAAGGTATTGAGTCTGTTTTACCTTCATCTGTTTCGGTAACAGGCGGTTTAGCCGGTGATGCCGGCAATTTCGAAAAAACTTTAGTAGGGTTAGATTCTTATCCGGAAGAAGGGGTGATTGCCGCAATCGGTTTTTATGGTTCTAATTTAACCGTAGGTTATGGTTCACGCGGTGGGTGGGACGCTTTTGGACCCGTTCGCCAAATTACAAAATCAAAAGACAATGTCCTTTTTGAATTAGACGGTAAATCTGCTTTAAAACTATACAAAACTTATCTCGGCGAAAAGGCTTCTGAATTGCCCGGTTCTGCCCTGTTGTTCCCCCTCAGTTTGCAAACAACTGAAGACTCTGAACCCGTTGTAAGAACTGTTTTGGCAATTAACGAAGAGGATGAAAGTATGACCTTTGCCGGTGATGTTCCCGAGGGGGCAATCACTCGCTTTATGAAAGCTAATTTTGATAGATTAATAGACGGTGCTTCTACTGCAGCTTCAAATATTAAAGAATCTACTCTTGATTCAGACCCCGAATTTGCAATTTTAATTAGTTGTGTAGGTAGAAAATTGGTACTTGGGCAGAGAATTGAAGAAGAGGTTGAGGCTGTTTCTGAAACATTAGGCAGCTCTACTGTTTTAACCGGTTTTTATTCTTACGGTGAAATTTCTCCGTTTAACCCAAGTGTTAAGTGTGAACTTCATAATCAAACTATGACTATTACTTCATTCAGGGAAGTTTGATGGAACTTCATTCTCTCCTCAAAAGGCAGTTAAAAAAACATTTCGGTGATTTAGATTCAGTTCCTGAGGAGCTCCATAAATTATTTGAAACAATTAGCGAAACCTACCGGCACTATGATGAAGATAGAACACTGCTTGAACGCTCGCTTGAGTTAAGTTCGGAAGAATTATATCAGGCAAATACCGAAATGCGGGCAGTGTTTAAACTCTTTCCCGATATTTTTATCAGAATAGATAAAACAGGTAGAATTGTTGATTTTAGTTCCGGCTCAAACAACCGGCTTTTTAGCGATAAAAATAAAATCACCGGTTCCAATGTGTTTGATGTAATACCCGGTGAGCTTGTCCAAAAATTCAAAGACGCCGTTAAAGAGGTTCAAACTTCTAATTCAAGTTCTATTTACGAAATTGAAATTCCCACAGAAAACAAATTTGAATATTATGAAGCAAGTTTTCTCCCTCTGCATGGTGAAGAAGTTCTAATTTTTTTACGCGACATTGCAGAAAGGAAAAATGTAGAGAAAATTCTCTCCGAAAGTGAAGAAAAGTTTAGAAAGTTATCAAACTCTGCTCAAGATTCAATTATTATGGTTGACAACAACGGTGCAATCTCTTTTTGGAATAAAGCCTCTGTAAATATATTTGGCTATCAAACAGATGAAGCTATCGGAAAAGATATTCACGAATTAATTGTTTTAAGCAATGAAAAAGAAATAGCTAAATCAAGGTTTGATCAATTTAAAGATACCGGTGATGGTCCCGTTATCGGAAGAGTAAGAGAGGTAAACGCTCTCAGAAAAGACGGTGTAATAATTAACGCCGAAGTTTCTGTCTCTGCTGTTTTAATTGGCGGTAAATATAGTTATGTAGCTATTCTCAGAGATGTTACCGAACGGAAGAAAGCTCAGAACGAACTTGAACTTGCTAAAGTATCTGCCGAAAGAGCCAACAGGGCAAAGAGCGAGTTTCTCGCTAACATGAGCCACGAAATTAGAACTCCTATGAACGCAATTCTTGGGTTTGCCGAGCTATTAAAATCTCACATTCGTGATTCTAAACTGATTGATTACACCAACGGAATTTTAACAGGCGGTAAAAATCTTCTTAATTTAATTAACGATATTTTAGACCTATCAAAAATTGAAGCAGGTAAATTGACTATTACCCCCGAGCCTGTAAATCCTTATAAATTGTTCAATGAGTTGAAACAGATTTTTTGGGTGAAAGTAACCGAAAAAGGATTAGAATTTAATATCGATATTGACCCTTCCGTACCGGGCGGGCTATTTATTGACGAAACCAGAATCAGGCAGGTTCTCCTAAATCTTGTAGGTAACGCAATAAAATTCACTTCCTTTGGCTCGGTTACCCTTTCGGTCAAAACTTCCGAAAAAATGGCTGACGGCTCAGTTGTAGATTTAATTTTTGAAGTAAAAGATACGGGAATAGGGATTCCTGATGACCAACAATCCTTAATTTTTGATGCATTTAAGCAGATGGAAGGGCAGAATACCCGGAAATTTGGCGGCACCGGTTTAGGCTTAACAATAACAAAAAGATTGGTTGAAATTATGGAGGGAAGCATAACTTTAGAAAGCAAGTTCGGTGAGGGCTCTACTTTTAGAGTGCATCTCTATAATTTGAATGTTTCTGCTTTGGTTGAAAATGCTGAAGAAGACGAAGATTTTAATTTAGACGATTATGAGTTCGAAAAATCAACTATTCTGCTCGTTGAAGATGTTGAATATAACCGTACATTAATTAAAGGCTTTTTAGACCGTTTCGATATTTCGGTTATTGAGGCGGTAAATGGCAGGGAAGGGGTTGAATTGTGCACGCTTCACAAACCTGACCTAGTATTAATGGATATTCAAATGCCCGAAATGGACGGTTATACAGCTTACACAAGAATTAGAGAGAATAATGAATTGAACAGGATTCCCGTTGTTGCGGTTACCGCATCTGTTATGAACACAGATATTGCACGATTAAAAGATACTTTTCAAGGTTATCTTGCAAAGCCGGTTAAAGGCAAGTTGTTGATCAAAGAATTATCGAGATTCTTACATCTTAAATCGCACGATAGTGAATCAGAACTTTCACGGTTAGAATCTTTAAAATCTTATCATACTGATTCGGATATTGCTTTTACTAAAAATCAAGAGCTAAAAGATTTGTTAGAAACTGAGTTTCTTCCGCTTTGGTTTTCGGTAAAATCGGGTATGTTTATTGACGATGTTGTCAATTTTGCTGTTAAAGTTGGGGTAGTAGCAGAAAATTTTAATAGCAAACCGCTTCTTAATTATTGTAGCGATTTAGAGTTTAACGCAAGTTCGTTTAACATTGAAAGAATGTCGCAACTTTTTAATCAATTTCCTTCCATTTTAGAAAAGCTTTAGTATGACTACCACCTCATTTAAAAATACTTTAATCGCAAATTCCAAAATTCTTATTATTGATGATATTCCGGAAAACATTAAGATTCTCGGTCATATTTTAATGGGAAAGGGATTAAAAGTGGCGGTAGGACACAACGGAAAACAGGCGGTTGAAATGGCTTCGTCTATTATCCCCGATCTTATTCTATTAGATATTTCTATGCCTGAAATGGATGGTTTAGAAGCTTGTAAAATTATCAAAAGTAACCCGGTTACCTCTCATATTCCCATAATATTTTTAACAGCAAGAACGGAAATTGAAGATATTACAAGCGGTTTTGAAATGGGAGCCGTTGATTATGTAACTAAACCGTTTAATCACCACGAACTGCTTTCACGGGTTATTACTCACCTTGAACTAAAGGTTTCAAAAGATTTGTTAAAATCGCAGAACGAATCCTTAATTGAATTGAACAAAACTAAAGATAAGTTTTTCTCAATTATTGCTCATGATTTAAAGAATCCTTTAACCGGCTTGCTCGGACTCTCGCAATTCCTCTCTGAAGATATAGATAAACTGTCTAGAGAAGATATTAGTGAAATGGCAGAAGGGTTATTTGGCTCTTCAAAAAGATTGTTTGACCTTCTGAATAATTTGCTTGAATGGGCACGAATTCAAACCGGTAGTTTACAGGTAAAATTAGAATCTGTGAACTTAAAAAACAGCTTTACCGAAACTCTTGACCTTTTAAAAAATTCTTACTCTTCAAAAAAAGTAAATGTGTTTGAAAATATAGACCCCAAAACCTATGTTTTATGTGATAAAAATATGCTTGCAAGTATTCTTCAAAACTTGCTTTTTAATGCAATAAAATTCACTAATATGAGCGGTAATGTAAAAATATATTCTGAACCTTTAGGTGATGACTTTTTTACAATTTTCATAGAAGATAGCGGTATAGGAATAAATAAAGAAAAAATACTCCATTTATTTGACCCGGGTAGCAAAAACCAAACTCGCGGTACTGCAAATGAAGAAGGAACAGGTTTAGGATTGTTGTTGTGTAAAGAATTGATTGAAAAACAGGGCGGAACAATTTCGGTTGAATCTACTGCCGGAGTAGGAAGTATTTTTAGTTTTTCTTTGCCAAAAGGTTAATATTTTAACTATCTTGATGTATAAGAAATTATAATTAAACAGGAAAATAATTAATGAAGAAAGTTCTTTTAAGCGTCTTTTTAGCTGCCTTTATATTTACAGGCTGTAGCGTATATCAATCTATTGTTAATCTTACCCGTCTTAAATTTAAATTAGACGGTGTTACTTCAATTAGTGTTGCCGGAATTAATGTACTCGGTAAAAATTCGATTTCCGATTTTAATTTTGGCGAAATTGCTTCAGTTACCGCTTCGGTAATTCAAGGAACTCTGCCTGTGGCTTTAACTCTCAATGTAGCAGCATTAAACCCTAACGACGGTACAGGCGGATATGCTCAAACAGATGCTACGCTAAAATCATTTCCTTACAGGTTTGTTGTTGACGGTAAAGATTTTATTACAGGAAATATAGCTAATCCGATTAGTATTCCCGGAACAGGTCAAACCACTAATATCGGTTTAAACTTCAGTCTTGATTTGGCTCAACTGTTAGCCGGTCAAGGTTATGAAAGTTTGTTAAATACTGTTTTAATGATTGCCGGTGTTGGTAAAGGGCAAACTCAAATTGCTTTGTATGCGCAGCCTGTTGTTAGTACTATTATAGGCGATATTCAATATCCCGGCGAAATTAAAATTATTGATACCGAATTTACGAGATAATAAATTAGTTTGCGGTTTTATTACTTGTTTAAGGGTTAACCCCACTAAGAGAACGATGTGATTTTACGGTAGAGACGCATTGCAATGCGTC
>JACSRR010000374.1 GCA_014879635.1 Ignavibacteriaceae bacterium
TTGCAGACTATGCCAAAAAAAATAATTATTGCAATTGATGGTCCTGCAGGTTCAGGAAAAAGCAGTACGGCTAAACTTGCTGCTGAGAAGTTAAACTTCACATATATTGATACAGGTGCCATGTACAGAATTGCTACTCTAATAGCAATTGAAGAAAATTTGTTAGGTAATCAGCTGCAATTATTAGAAAAATTAAAGTCAACAGATTTTGATATTAGAGTTATAAACGGTAAAGTTTCCGTAACATTAGAGGGAAGGGATGTTACATCAAGAATCAGAGAATTTGATGTTAATGAGAATGTGAGTCAAATAAGTAAAATACCCGAATTAAGAGAGATGTTAGTGGAATTACAACGGAAATTAGGCGCCTCGGGGAATGTTGTAATGGAAGGAAGAGATATTGGCTCTGTGGTTTTCCCTAATGCAGATCTTAAATTCTTTTTTACAGCTTCAATTGAAGAGCGAGCTAAAAGAAGGATTGACGAATTAGCCACAAAGGGGATAGAGTATGACTTTGAAGAGATTAAAAGAAATATTATCGAAAGAGATAAAATTGATGCTCTTCGTGATGTTTCTCCGTTAATAAAAGCACCGGATGCTATTGAAATAGATAACAGCGGAATGACACTTAATGACCAGGTAAAACTGGTAGTAGATAAGGCATTAGAAATTATAGAAAATGAATAGCATAAAATTTTACAGCAAAAATAAAATTGAACTCAATTTGTATGTTGATGGTTTATTGAATAAAAAGGTTTTGAAATGACTGTTACAATTGATAAAAATGCCGGTTTCTGCTGGGGAGTTGTAAGAACTATAGAAATTGCCGAAAGGGAATTAGAAAATAAAGGAATTGTTTATAGTTTAGGTGATGTAATACATAATACTTTAGAGGTTGAAAGATTAAATAAACTTGGCTTAACTACTATTAATCATGATGACTTAACCGGTTTACCTAAAGGAAGCAAAGTGCTGATAAGAGCTCACGGCGAACCACCCCAAACTTATAAAACTGCAATGGAATTAGGAATAGATTTGGTTGATGCTACCTGTCCTATTGTCACAAAAGTACAAGAAAGAGTTAGAAAGTTTGTCGATAAAGATTTTCAAGTTGTTATATATGGTAAGCAAAATCATGCCGAAGTAATCGGAATTAACGGAGTAACCGGAAACACAGCTATTGTTGTACTTACAAAAGAAGAAGCATTAGAAAGAGTTGATTTTAGTAAACCGACAGTGCTTTTTACACAAACAACAATGGATAAAAATGAGTTTAAAGTAATTGCCGAAGCACTGAGGGAAAAATTAGAAACATTGATTATTGGATCAATGGAAGAAACTGCGGTTGAATATCACGCTAAAGATACTATTTGCGGGCAAGTTTCAGGGAGAGAAAAGAAGTTACAAGAGTTTGCAAGAACTCATGATGTAATAATATTTACTGCAGGAAGAAAAAGCAGCAACGGTAAAGTCTTGTACCATATAGCCCATGATGTTAATGAGAAAACATTTTTTGCCGAAACCAAAGATGAAATAAATTTTTCATGGTTTGAAGGCGCAAATAGCGTTGGGATAACAGGCGCTACTTCTACACCGCAATGGGTGATGGAAGAAATTAAAAAACTAATAGAAGAGAAATTCGAATTTCAAAAAAACTAAAAACCATCGTTAGTTAATAAATGTTAAACTAATTTCGTTTAAGCCGTAATAGTGTTTGATGGTTCATCTTATTTCGGTAAAAACTCACCGGAGGATTAATGTCCGTAGAAACAGGCGATACCTACAATAAGGTAGTCAAAGCCGATTTTAATAAAGCAAAAAAGTATTTCGTTGACCAGGATTACAATGAGAGCGATTTTAATGAATTAGCTCAGCTTTATTCCGATTCTTTCAGAAATGTTAAAGAGAAAGAGTTAGTAAAAGGTAGAATTGTTAGAATTCAGCCCGATTATGTTATAGTTGATGTTGGTTTTAAATCAGAAGGATCAATTCCAAAAGACGAATTTTCTGAACATGAAGAAATTAGAGTCGGTATGGAAGTTGAAGTTGTTCTTGAAAGCGTAGAAGACCAAGAAGGAAATTTAGTTCTAAGCAAAAGAAGAGCTGATTTCTTAAAAATTTGGGACAAAGTTATTCATGCACACGAACATGATGAAATTATTAAAGGAAGAATTACCCGCAGAATTAAAGGCGGTATGGTTGTAGATCTTATCGGAATGGATGCATTTTTGCCCGGTTCACAGATTGATGTTCGTCCCATCAGAGATTTTGATGCCTTTGTAGGTTTAGAGATGGATTTCAAAGTTGTGAAAGTAAACGAAGCAAACGAAAATGTTGTTGTTTCGCACAAAGTTCTCATTGAAGAAGAATTAGCAGATCAAAGAAAATCAATTCTTTCAGGTCTTGATAAAGGACAAATTCTTGAAGGTACCGTTAAAGCCATTACAGACTTTGGTGTGTTTGTTGATTTAGGCGGTGTTGATGGTTTAATTCACATTACAGATTTAAGCTGGGGCAGAATTAACCATCCTAATGAAATCGTTAAATTAGATGAAACTATTAAAGTTGTTGTTACTGATTTTGACGAAGAAAAGAAAAGAATTTCACTCAGTCTTAAAAAATTATTACCGCATCCTTGGGAAAACATTGCCGAAAAACTCAAAATCGGTGATAGAGTTTCAGGTAGAGTTGTTTCATTAACCGAATATGGCGCATTTATTGAAATCGAAAAAGGAATTGAAGGTTTAATTCACAATTCTGAAATGAGCTGGACTCAACATATTAAACACCCTTCACAGGTTGTTGCTATGGGTCAAGTAGTTGATGCTGTTGTGTTAAGTCTTGATGCTGACGAGAAAAAAATATCTCTCGGTATGAAACAATTAGAGCCTGATCCTTGGCAAGAATTACTTCAAAAATACCCCGTTAATTCTAAACATACGGGCGTTGTAAGAAACCTTACTAATTTTGGAGTTTTTGTTGAATTAGAGCCCGGAATTGACGGTTTAATTCACATCTCTGATTTATCGTGGACAAAGAAAATACGCCACCCCGGAGAAGTTGTTAAAAAAGGCGAAAAGATTGATGCAGTAGTTTTATCGGTTGATACTGAACAAAGAAAAATTTCATTAGGTCACAAGCAGATTTTAGATAATCCTTGGGATACTTTTGAATCAAGCTATGCTTCAGGTGTTGAAACAACAGGTAAAATTGTTAGATTGATTGATAAAGGTGTTATTGTTGAGTTAAAAGGACAGGTTGACGGCTTTGTTCCTGCTACACAGCTTTCTACATCTAAAATCAAAAATCTTGCCGCACATTTCTTGAACGACCAGGAAATTGGTTTGAAAGTAATCGAATTTGACAAAGAGAATAAGAAAATTGTTTTATCTTCAGTTGCTTATTTGAAAGACAAATCCGAAGAAGAGGTTCAAACTTATATTGATACTCATAAATTAGAAAGAGTTTCAGTTTCTGATATTAGAAACGCCGAAACTAACAGATATGAAGCATCAGATTTCCCAACCTTTGAGGTTTCTGCGGCGGCAGCAAAACCAAGAAAAGATTAATCCCTGATTATTTGGGGGAACTAACCGGTTCCCCCATTTTTTTATTTCCAAACTTAAAGAGTATTATTTGAGTAAAGTTGCTCTACATACATTAGGTTGCAAACTTAATTTCTCCGAAACTTCCGCAATAGGCAAACAATTCATCCAAAATGGTTTTAGTATTGTAAATCATGACAATGCACCGGATGTTTTTGTACTAAATACTTGTACTGTTACCGAAAACGCCGAAAAGGAATGCAGGCAAATTGTCAGAAGAGTTCTCAGGCAAAATCCCGAAGCTTTTGTGATAGTTACGGGGTGCTATGCTCAATTGAGAAGCGATCAAATTGCAGCTATTCCCGGAGTTGATTTAGTTTTAGGGAGTAAAGAGAAATTTAGCTTGTTTGAGTTTGCCGGTGATTTTTCAAAAAATAAATTGGCGTGTACTTTTGTTTCTCCCACTGAAGAACTAAATTCTTCATTCGGATTTGCATCATCTTCAGACGCAGACTCAAGAACAAGAGCATTCTTTAAAATCCAAGACGGTTGTGACTATAAATGTTCCTTTTGCACTATTCCTTTAGCAAGAGGTTCTAGTAGAAGTATGAGCGAACAGGATGCCGTTATTCAATTTACAGAGTTGGTTAATCAAGGTTACAAAGAAATTATTCTTACAGGCGTTAATGTAGGTGACTACAGAAAAGATGAAGATAATGCACTTTATTTACTTCTTAAAAAGTTAGTTGAAATTAAAGGTGATTTCAGAATAAGGATTTCTTCTATTGAACCTAATCTTCTAACGGACGAAATAATTGAATTAACAGCGTCTAATCCAAAAATGTGTAAACATTTCCACATACCGTTACAGAGCGGAAGCAGTAAAATATTAAAATTAATGCAGCGCCGTTATAAAGCAAACTTTTATTCTACACTTATTACCAAAATAGTGGGCAAAATTTCTGATGTTGGTATAGGGGTTGATGTTATAACAGGTTTCCCGGGTGAAACTGACGAAGATTTTATGGAAACCTACAATTTTATAAAAGATTTACCCGTAGCTTATTTACATGTTTTTACTTACTCCGAGAGACCAATGACAAAGGCTATAGAAATGGACGGAGTAGTTGATGTTGCAGAGAGAAGAAGACGCACAAATATGCTTAGGATTTTGAGTGAGAAGAAAAAAGCTATTTTTTATGAAAGAAATAAATATAAATTAGAGGAAGTCTTATTTGAAAATAATCAAGAAGACGGCTCAATTAAAGGATTTACATCAAACTATATCCGGGTATCAACCTCTTTTTCAGAGGAATTGGTAAATAAATTTGTTAATGTTGAATTAACTGATTTTAACGGTAATTTATATGACTGTAATATTATTCCAAACTCAAAAATTCTATTAAATGATTTAAAAACAGCCTAATGAAAAAAACATTTTTTATTCTTACAATACTTGCAATAACTATAAATTCACAGTCGTTAATTCTTGATGTTCAAAACATGCCTCAAGATTCAAAAAGTGAATCATTTGAAAGTAATACAACAATTTTTAGTATGAATAAAGCTGAAAGGAAAAATCCCGCTTTAGCAATTTTATATTCTTTTTTACTTCCGGGAATGGGGGAGTTATATGCCGGTGGTTTTGAAAGCGGAAAATATTTTACTATTGCCGAAGCCACTCTCTGGGGAGTTTTTACAGGATTTAAACTATATGCGGATAATAGGGAATCGAGTTATAAGTCTTACGCTCAAGTTACCGGAGGTGTAAACTTAAACGACAAAAACGAAGATTATTTTGCTAATGTTGGTTTGTACGGAAGTTTAACCGAATATAATAACGATATGGCATTAAAACGCCGCTTTTCTGACATGTATAATCCTTCTACTCATAATTGGGATTGGAATACCGGAGAAGAAAGAAAAATATACAGGGATATGTGGCTTTCAAGCGAAACGGCAAATAATAATATCCGTTTTGTTGTGGGTGCAATGTTAGTGAACAGGGTGATAAGTATAATTAATGCAATTCGAGTTACTGCCCGTCATAACAACAGCTTAGAAGAACAACAATCTTCATGGAATATTTATATGGATTACAGTACAAGCCCCGAAGCAATTTCAAATTTAAGGTTTAACTTCATCACTTCTTTCTGACAAATTTTTCCATGTGAAGTCTGTAAAATCTAAATATTCAAGAGGTGGAAATTTTTTTTTGTATTCATAGAATGATGGTTTATTATAAGTGTAACCCAAGTAATAGTACATTTTCCCACTGCTTATAGCATATTCTATTTCTTTCAGAATTGTTAAAATACCAAGTCCTCTCTGAGAAAGCGACAAATCATAAAAACCATAAATAGACGAAACAGCTTTTCCAGTCTCTTCAAAAAAACTCTGCGCAACTAATTTACCATTTAAATAACATTTTAAATTTTTAACCGGGTAGGGGATTTCGTCCGGTTTTTCAGAAATAAAATTATAGATTGAATCAGGTATTACACCGCTAAATTTCTTTTTGTGGTTCTCAAACAATGTTTCAGACTCCGGCTTAATGGTAACAGTACCAGTCTCAAATTGCAAATCCAAATTTTTATTAATTATTTTTTTATGCTTTTTAGAATATTTGAAGTCGCTTACTAAAGTTCTGAGTGGTAGAACGGTTACAAGGCTATCATCAAAAGTTGTGTGACTGTAACGAAAAAACCTGTATCCAAAGTGTCTGAACCCCATCTCCAAAAGTAAATCAAGTTCTTTCCCGTTTAATCTGAAACAAATAAAATAATCGTTTTTGTATTCACTCACGGGATTCTTTTTTTACCTGTTCCCAATAAACATCCATTTCAGCAAGAGAAAGTTCGAATACTTTTTTGTTATCTGCGGTTATTTTTTCTTCCATTGCAGTAAAGCGTGATTGAAATTTTTTACAAGAATTGTTAAGTGCAGATTCGGGATTAACTTTTATGAACCGGGCGTAATTAGTGAGGGCAAACAACAAATCACCAAACTCCTCTTCAATGTGGTTTTGGTTGCCTGATAATTCGGCAGCCGTTAACTCCTTTAATTCTTCGGTTACTTTAGCAAAAACATCTTTTTTATCATCCCAGTCAAAACCAACTTTAGAAACTTTTTCTTGCATTTTGAATGCTTTTATTAGAGCAGGAAGATTTTTTGGAACACCGTCAAGAACAGATTTTTTACCTTCGGCTAATTTAATAGCTTCCCAGTTTTTCATCACTTCATTTGTATTTTCAACATTTACCACGCCAAAAACATGAGGGTGTCTTCTAATTAATTTTTCGGTTATACCGTCAATAACATCATCAATAGTAAATTTATTTAGATCTTCGGCAATCACTGAGTGAAAAGCAACATGAAGTAGAAGGTCGCCAAGCTCTTTTTTTAACTCATCGAAATCATTGTCATCGATAGCTTCAACAACCTCATAAGCCTCTTCAATTGTTGCAAGTTTGATAGATTCATTAGTTTGTTCTCTATCCCAAGGACATTCACGCCTAAGAGTTCTCATTATTCGAACAAATTCCTTAAATTTAGTATCGGTCATTATATTTTTTCCGGTTTAATTCTTATTTTGTACAATACTTTAAAAACCTGTCTCTTATACACATCT
>JACSRR010000109.1 GCA_014879635.1 Ignavibacteriaceae bacterium
CACAAGACACTTCAAACCAAGAACTACGCACTAAGCACCAAGAACTTTTCCCCTCTGTGCTCTCGGTGTGCTCGGCGGTTAAAATTTATTAAATTAGTGACAACCATATTTAGGACAATACACAATACACTTCAAACCAAGAACTACGCACTAAGCACCAAGAACTTTTTCTCTCTGTGAGCTCTGCGGTTAAATTATTTTTTGCCACCTAAAAATCCTATAAGCCCAATATTACCGTCCCGTATTTAATTAAAAATAAATAGTTTTCACAAATTACTTTTTGATATATTTGTCTGCTATTTTCAAATATTTATTAACCAACCCTCCTGTAATTCAAAATATGTTCAAAGAAAAAATTACGAACTTTATCGAAAGTTCACGCGTACAAAATTTTATCATTGGATTGATAGTCTTCAATTCTATTACTATCGGACTTGAAACATCCTCCTATATGATGGATCACTATGGTAAACTGTTAAAAACAATAGATAGCATTATACTCGGTGTTTTTGTTCTTGAAATTCTGTTAAAATTATACGCTCACCGGCTCTCATTTTTCAAAAACAGCTGGAATGTGTTCGATTTTGTAATCGTAGCAATTGCTCTGGTTCCTTCATCCGGAGTATTCTCTGTACTTAGAGCAATCAGAATTTTTAGAGCGTTGAGATTAATTAAAGCTATTCCTAAGCTTAGATTTATTGTAGAGGCTTTGATACGCTCAATTCCTTCAATTGGCTGGATATTCGTATTGTTATTCTTAGTTTTTTATGTTTTTGCGGTAATTGGCACTAAACTTTTTGGGGCGTCTTTCCCTGAATGGTTCGGAAATCTTGGCGCAACTATGTACACTCTTTTCCAAGTAATGACGCTTGAAAGTTGGTCAATGGGTATTTCAAGACCGGTTATGGAAAAATATCCGATGGCTTTCTTTTATTTTATTCCTTTTATTCTGCTTGCTACTTACACAACTCTCAATATCTTTATTGCGATTGTGGTTAATACTATGAGCGAAATTAATCATGCCGAAGCAGAACACGAAGTCGAGAAATTAAGCGAAGTTATTCATGACGAGAATGAGGAGATTAAAGATGACATTAGGCTTCTTCGTGAACAAATCTCTAAATTGGAAGAGAAACTGACTAAAAAGAAGATTCTAAATTAATTAACTTTTAGAGACGGGGAATGTAACTTTTATAACGGTACCTTCCCCCGTTTTACTCGAAATTTCAATTGTACCCCGGTTTAATTCAACCATATCACGGCAAATTTTTAGTCCTAATCCGGATCCCATCTCGCCGGATGTTCCTGTTGAGTGCTCAAATTTTGTCATGTCAAAAAGCGATTTAATCTTTTCTTCGCTCATTCCTGTACCGGTGTCCGAAATTTGAATCACAGCAAGCTGATTTTCCTTAAATGCTTTCAAATCTATTGAACCACCTTCAGGGGTAAATTTAATTGCGTTTGAAATTAGATTGTTCACAGTTATCGAAAGCATATTTTTATCGGCAAACGCAGTAAGACCGGTTTCAGATACGGCGGTAAATTTTAACTTTTTTAACTTGAAGTTTTCATTATACATTTTTTCAGTGGCAGAAACCAGTTCACTTAAATCTACTGAGCCAGGATTATAATTTAAGTTTCCGAGTTGAAGTCTTGACCAATGTAGGAGGTTTGTGAGCATATCATTTAACGAATAAGCAGCAGATTTCACTCCCTGCGCAAATTCGTGTTGTTCTTCGGGGGTTTTTATATCTGAATCATCAGCTAAAACATCTGCATAACCTATAACGGCATTTAACGGCGATTTTAAATCGTGCGCTAAAATTGAAAAGAATTTATCTTTAGCGTTATTCAAACTTTCAAGCTCTCTTGCTTGAGCTTTAATCTGCTCGTGTTGTTCTGATAATGCTACTTGTGTTTGCGTTTTCTGCTTTGTTAGGTGGAAAAGGAAAACAATTACAAGCGCAAAAAGTATCAATCCCGCAATTAAAAGATACCGTATTAACGCCTCATTTTTTAGTCTGAATTCTGACCTTTCTTTTTCGGCTGTAAGTAAATTTATTTTATCGGTTTTACTCTCTAAATTAAACTGCACCTCTAACTCTGCAACTTTTGAATTAAGTGATTCGTTATACATTGAATCTTGTAGAATTATCTGTTGAGTTATAGTACCGGCATAGTTTTTTAGATCACCCGATTTCAAATAATAATCTGCTAAAATTTTTGTTGATTCAAGTTTTAACTTTAAACCGAAATCGTCTGATAGAGTGATTGCCTCTGTTATATACCCGTATGCTTCGGCTAATGAACCATTTTTAATAAGTATTTTTGATAAGATATTTAAGACAACAATTCTATTTTCGCGAAAACTTTCTACAGGGCTCAAATTGAGCGCCTCCTTAGCATAATTATAAGCACTTTGAAAATCACCTGTTTCCGAATTTAAGTCGGCAAGATTAATTAAACCACTTATTTCAACGGTCACTAATTTGATTTTTCTTGCAATCTCCAAAGATTTTTCGAAAGATGTTTTTGCATCAGAATAGTTTTTAAGCCCGGAATAACACAATCCCAAATTTAAAAGTGCTAAAGCCTTATCATTTTGGTTGCCTGTTGATTCAACTAATTTAAGTGCGGAAGTAAAATGAATAAGTGCTTGATTGAAGTTTTGAAGGTCATAATATACAGTGCCAATATTAAGTAGAGCCGTAAATTCTTGTTTTTGGTTTTTTAGACTCCGGCTTAAATTTAAAGATTTGATATATTCGGCAACCGATTTTTCGTACAACCCCATAGTGCCGTAAACTACACCCAAATTGTTGTAGATTGTGATTAAATTAGATGTGTCTTTTAAGGCAAAGTAGAAAACTAAAGCACTTTCATAATTTGCCAATGCCCCAAGTTGATTTCCCGTCATATAATCTAAGTTGCCTAATGAAAGATAAGCCCTTGCAAGTAATGAGTCAGAATTTAATTTTTCGGAGCTATTTTTAGCTTCGGTAAAAACTATTTTGGCTGAATCGATATTTCCTGTTATTGCAAAAAACATCCCCCAACTAAGCAAAGATTTAACCTCTTCTTTCTTGAAACCGTTATTTTTTGAATACAAATAAGCTCTTTCACAGTATTCTTTACCCTTGTAAAAATCGACATTCTTGTACATATCAGCAATTTTTAGATACAAGTTTGTTTTCTTTTCACCGGTTACAGTTTCGGCAACCTTTATCAAACTGTCTAAATCAGCAGATTCGGCAAATACAGGAAACAAAAACAATAACAATAACAGCTTAGTTTTATTAATCATTCTTTAATTTTTTGAAACGGTTGTGATAATAAATTAGTTATGATTTGACTTTATATTACAGTGAAAACAATTTTTTGACAATTAACGATTTAATACTCAAAGTTTGCTCTCTATCTGCCTGACTTAAAAAATGTTCTACCTCTTCAAACGCCGCTTCATAGTTCTTATCTTTCGAAAAATGTTCTTTCATAGCGTCTGTCTTAAATATTAACCCATAAGATGCATAAATTGAGTTTAATTCAATAATTAACTCTTCAACATTCATATTTTCGAAAATTTTCCGTGCAGGTTTTGTCATAAAATCAATTTTCTCCTCATCAATCTTAGCATTGGAAGGTTTAGCCACACTTGCCAAATTTTCTTTTTTCTCTTTACTTACTTGCGAAGTATTGTCTTGTTCCGGTTCGCCTTTAAATTTAGATTCCGCAGATTCTTTGCTCAGTAAGTCTAATGTTCCGGGATTTGAGCCGGGAGATGTCCGGTTTAATTCATTATCTGTTTGCCCGTAACCCGGTTCTACATCAACAGGCGCCGGCAAAATTATTGGTCTGTTGAGCTCTATTATACTGACAATATCGTTATAATCTTTTACACCGCTAATTATTCTATTTCTAAATCCCTCTATAAAATAAAGTATCGTGTCTGCATTTGCACACAAAAGTTGTATAGAATCTAAAACAATGTATAACTCTTCATAAATTGAATCAACTATTAAATAATCGTTTTCGGAAATCTCATCAGATAAACTATAAATAGAATCCAATGTGGCAGCGTAAAACGAGGAAAAATCTTGCAACGCTAAAATATCAGAACCGGCTTTATTGAGCCTGTCGATAGTTATAGAATCAATAATTTTATCTGTTAAATTAAACGAATCTTTCTGCTGAGATAAACCCGTCGAAAATATTAACAATAAAAACAAAACAGTAATCTTAACTTTATTCATAGTAATAAAATTCAATAAACAAAATATAACATCTGCAACAAATTGGGATTTGACCCGGAACACAAAACAATATAAATTAATATTTCTGCTGCCAAAATAGCCGGTTTAAAGGTTAAAAGTTAGTATAACTTGACTAAGTCAACACTCTTATAATAATGCGTAAGTATTTCGTCAAATTGGAACCCTCTTTCAGCCATTACAGCAGCTCCAATCTGGCAAAGCCCTGCTCCGTGCCCCCATCCTGCACCGTGTAAAACAAATACTTGCGGAACCCCGTCAATTATATTTTTCTTTTCAACATAAAAGGCTGAACTATATAAATGGGAGTCAGAAAGGGCTCTTCTGATTTCGAGTTCTTTACCGATAACAATTTCTTTTCCGGCACCTTTTATTTTTAATTTAATCAACCTTGAAGATTTACCCCTTTGAACCGGTATCATGTCAATTATATCTCCACCGTCAAAATTCAACCGTTTTTTGAGAAGTTCTTTCACTTTCTCTTGCGAATAAACAACTTTCCATCTGAAAAAATCACTTGTTTCGCGATCATATTGCAATAAAACTTGCGAGAGAATAGCAGAATCATTTGTATTGCAATATGCGTGAGGGTCGCCGTCAATCCATTTTATCGCATTTTTTTCGACAGAGAAATCAAGATTATACCCGTCGGGTTCAAACTTGTAATCAATAATATCAACCAGATAAGGATGATGAGTGTTTTCCCACACATTTTCAAAAGGTTCCGAAATACCGCCGCATGATTTTGAAAACCGTGCATCACAAATTTCATCACCATATTTCATCACCAAACCGCGGGTTTCTTCTACTGCAGCAAAAGCAGAATCGGTAAAAAATTTTGTTATACCCTGATATCTCTGACAATGATCATCGGCACAAACATCAAAATTCTGATGGTCTTCACTGTCATACCACCTGATTATCTCAGAATCACTTATTATCATTCCTTTCTGCTCTTGCGTAAGATCTTTTTTTATTTTTGCTGCTTCAATTTGTGCAAGCAACCAACTTCGGGAGATAACCGCATGAGCTTTTAAAAGATTTAAACTGCTTTTTGAACTCATCTCAGAAGAAATTACGCTTTTAAGATACTCCTCAATGTGTACCACATTTATAACGGTAATTTTATCGTCTTCAATTATAAACTTAATTGAACCTCTAAAACTTTGCTTCTCTTTTCTCTCCCAGTGGAATTTTACTCCAATTGTTACATCGTTAATTAAAAAACTTTCGTCTGCGGGTAATGAAGGGGTGAAAATAATTCCGCTTTCAAAGAGATGTGAATTACTTTTATTTGCAATTTTAACTTTTCCGTTTGAAATTTCGGCGGTATAAGGACCGTTAAAAATACCCGGAAGAGATTGTGTTGTAAAGTCACCAAATAAAGCGAACTTTACTCTTTTTTCTGTTAATATTCCTACCGTTAATGTTGGTTCTGCCATTCTATTTTTCGTTTTCAGCTGTTTATAAATATTTATTTTTCTTATTAAAGGTAATTTATTTTTCGGTAAATTAAAAGTCTATGATCATTGTGAGCCGAAAAACTGTGATTTAATATATTGATTATTTTACTTTTTATTTTAGGGTATCAAAAACAGTCTATCCTAAAACATTGATAAGATGTTAAAATGTTATATTTTAAGTGTAGGTTTAATCGATTTTTGAAAAAACCAGTATTAGCGTCGTTAATTAATGTCAATAAAAAATAAAGTTTTAACTTTTCTAACAAGTTTAACAGTATTGCTGTTCTCTTTTCCGTTTGCCGGAAAGATACAAGCACAGCCACTCTTGTTAGAAAAAATCAATCCATCAACCGCAAATAATAATTATTTGCTCTCTTCCTGGAATGCAAACAACGGGCTCCCTCAAAACTCCGTTAACGACATTTCACAAGATTCTAAAGGTTTTCTCTGGATAGCTACTTACGGCGGTATTGTAAGGTTTGACGGCATTAATTTTAAGCCATTCTTTAGCTCAGAGTATCCCGGTCTTATTTCTGACAGGATGATTTCAATTTTCAACGACAGTAATGACCGTCTTTGGATTAGCAATGAGTTTGGCAGTCTTTTGATTATGGAAGGGAGAAAAATTACAGATATTACCTACAAATTTCTCGAAAAGTATGTTAGAGTTAAGGAGTTTGCGGAAGACAGTTTTGATAATTTATACATAAACTCAAATTCAGACCTTTACTATTATAAAGATACTACTCTTCAAAAAGTTGAGCTTACGCATAACGTCGCACCCCTAATTCATAATATAAACACCCGCATTAGTATGAACTTGCTTAACGATACCGTGCTTGTTCTTGACGCTAATATTATGTGGTTGGTTTATAAAGGGAAGCAGATAAAAAGCATTAAAATGGATATCCCCCCTGATTTAGCTAAATCTTGCGTTATAAGTGAATACGGAATCTGGTTTGTTTCCGGCTCAAATATGTATTATGCAGCTAATTTTGACGGGCTTACAAATGTCAAAGTATTTATGCCCGAAAAGGTTTTCTTAGGTAACTATGGAAACGGAAGTGCTATTTTAGCCGGAACAAGAGACGGTAAATTAATCAAGATTGACCAAAAATCTAAAGAAATTGAATTTGTTCTTAATATTGACGGACTTACCAACACCACCCGGTATTATATTGACCGTGATAATAATATTTGGGTTGGTACTCAAACTTTAGGAATTATGCTTTTAAGGAAAAAGTTTTTATATACATTAGACAAATCTTACGGCATTCAAAATCTTAATACTTACCCAATTTTCAAAGCTAAAGACGGTTCTATTTGGATTGGGCAAAACTGGGGTATTCAAAGAATCAAAGACGGTAAAGTTTTTACTTATAAAGACGGAGATACTCCTTTAGCAATTTGGAGTTTTGCCGAAGATTCAACCGGTGTTCTTTGGATAACTACCAATTCAAACAGGATATACCGCTTTTTAAACGACCGCTTAGTTGAAATTAACGACCCCTTAATTCAAGCTAACAACAATGTCTTTTTTGCATCTTTTAGAGATAGTAGAGGAGATATGTGGTTTGGCGGTATCAATCTTCTTCTTAGATATAAGAATGGGAAATTTGAAAATTTAACCCCGGCTTCTATTCCGGGTAACATTTACAGCCAGATGACGGAAGATAAATCGGGTGTAATGTACATTGCCTCAAGCGAGGGTTTAGTTGAGTTTAAGAACAACACTTTTGCTCTAATTCCGGAAGCTAATGCTTTTTCTGCGCGTACCGTTTATTTTGATAAAAAAGAGAGGCTTTGGGTTGGTACTTACGGTAAAGGTTTGAGAATTAAATCCGGCGGTAAGTTCTTCACGCTTAATACGAGTAAGGGGCTATTTAGTGATATTATTTCTGCCGTGGTTGAAGACGGTAAAGGAAGCTTTTGGTTCACTTCAAACACCGGTATTTTTAAAGTTAGTGAATCTGAAATAGATGATTTTATTGCCGGTAAAAAAAATTCTGTTGTTTCAGTGTTTTATAGTAGAGAAGAAGGATTATCAACTGCCGAATTTAACGGAAATTGTCAGCCAAGTTGGGCAAAAGACGCAGAGGGTAATCTCCTTTTCCCTTCTATGGGCGGGGTGGTGATTGTTGATTTAAAATCGCTCAGAATTCCTTCAAGAAATCCGGAAGTTTTTATTGAAGAGCTTAGAATTAAAGATACCTCTTACTTTCCGGGTGATAAAATTGTTTTGCCGTCTGATTATAATTCTTTTGAGATATTTTTTAACTCCCCCTCATATACTGCACCGGCAAATGTTCGCTTTAAATACCGTTTAAACGGTTATAAAGACGAGTGGATTGATATAGGCAACAAACGGAGTATGACTTATCAGAAACTTCCCTACGGCGATTATGAATTTGAAGTTTTGGTTTCTGATAGCTACGGTAACTGGTCAGTTAAACCTGCAAAAATTTCCTTTAGTGTTGAAGCCGTATTCTATGAAACGCCTCTGTTTTACGCCATTTTATCGCTTGGCATAATCTTGTTTTTGGGATATTTATTTGCTCTGAGACTTAAAATTGCTAAAAAGCAACAACAAAAATTAGAAGATATCATTAAAGAGAAAACCGAAAGTCTTAGAGTGGCAATACAAGACGCACAAGAATCGGCAGCATTAGAAAAATCGTTGAGAGCTAAATCAGACGAAGAAAACAGACAAAAAAATGAACTGATGCGTATTATTTCGCACGACTTAATGAACCCCGTATCTGTTATTCAGGGCGCAGCAGAAATTTTAATGGATAATGAAGAATTGTCACATGAAGATATCGAAACTGTTAATATGATTTACGAAGCAGGCGGAAGACAAAAAGATTTAGTTCGCGAACTTATGGACTTTAGCCGCTTCCAAGACGGGCAAATTGTGATTAAAAAAGAGATTGTAGATGTTAATCTTGAAGTTGATAAAATTGTGAATAGATTTAAAGATACTGCTGCAAAGAAAAATCAAGTCATCTCTTTTGAGCCTGCTCATACTTCTTTGAAAGCAAAAGTCGATAAATTAATGTTTTCTCAAATTTTCGAAAATCTGGTTAGCAATGCAATTAAATATTCGCCTCCGTGCAATAATACAGATGTTTCTATTTCAGAAGACAACAAGTACATACTGATTAAAGTTACCGACAGAGGGCAGGGCTTCACCGATGAAGATATGGAGCGAATCTACAAACCTTTTAACCGCCTTTCTGCTGTTCCTACTGCCGGTGAACCAAGCTCAGGCGTGGGTTTATCAATTGTAAAGCGCTTTGTTGAATTAAACGACGGTGATATTTCGCTTAATTCTACCCCCGGTAAGGGTTCAACCTTTACAGTGGTTTTTCCTGCATATTATGAAGCTGATAATTCTAAATCAGCTGTTGCAAATTGATTGAATTGTAAATAAAAATTGTGGTTAACTTACTCATCCAACCATTTTTTGAAGTCCGGAGATCTCTCGATACTAACCACTAAATCTTCACTATTTTCATAAGGAGGATTCAAATAGAGTTTCACTCTGCTTCTTGAATGCGAAACCATGTTAACTATTGCCTTAACATTAACAATAAACTTTCTGTTAATCCTGAAAAATTGTTTTTGGTTAATTTTACTCTCCAAATCTTCAAGCGTATATCCTATTGTGAACTGATTTCCCTGAAAAGTCTTCAAAAACACCCATTTTTCTCTTACATAAAAGTAAGCGATCTCTTCAGTTTCAATTTTTCGCATCTTATCGCCTGCTTGAACCAAAAATCGTGTCTTGAATTTAGATTTACTTTCGGCTATTGAAAGAAGCAACTCCTCAAAATCAATACTGAAAGCTGACTTAAACGACTTATACTTTCTCAGGCTTTCAATCAATTCCGATTTTTTGATAGGTTTTAATAAATATGCTATACTATTCACTTGAAACGCTTTAATTGCATATTGGTCATAAGCGGTTGTAAAAATTACAGGGGTGTTTACCTGAACTTGTTCAAAAATTGAGAAACTTAACCCGTCTGAGAGTTGAATATCAAGGAATATCAAATCAGCCGTTTTTTCCGTTAGCCATTTCACAGAATCTTTTATTGAGCCCGTTTTTCCTGCAACTACAATGTTTTCATCTAAATCTAAAAGCATTTTTGCTAATTTTTCGGAAGCAATAACTTCATCTTCAATTATTAATACTTTCATAAACCTCCGGATTTATTAGTGGCAAAATTGCGTGATACTCGTCGTTTAGCATAAAAAAAGAGGGTACTTTTTCAGAAATAAGCCGGTACCTTTTCTCTAAGTTTACTAAACCCGTGCCGTGTGAGTTTATCTGCTTCTTTAGATTGACTTTATTTTTTACCGTAAGGGTATCTTTATCCTGAATAATTTCAATATGAAGAGGGCTCTCTTCATTTATAACATTATGCTTGATAGCGTTTTCTAAAACAATTTGAAGGGAAAGCGGAGGTAGAAAATAATTTAAACTGTATGCTTCAACTCTTAAAGAATATGATAGTGAATCTCCTAATCTGATTTGATTCAAATACATATAAGTTTTTGCAAATTCCAACTCCCTTCCAAGCTCTGCAACAGGCTGTTCAATTGTTTCAAGAACATACCTGTATATTGACGAAAATTCATCAATGAATAACTGTGCTTTTTGTGTATCTATACTAATTAAACCGGAAAGTACATTCAAACTGTTAAACAAAAAGTGCGGGTTTATCTGACTCTTTAACACATCGAACTTCACCTTCAACAACTCTTTTTCGAGAGCCGCTGCCCTCCTTTTCTCCTTGTCACTCTCCTCAAAATATTTGAGAGCCTCTAAAATTGTTGTTAAAAAAAGGCTTAAAACAACAATGTAGTATGAGTTGTTAATTATTAACTGTACATCAAGTTTAACAGAAAATAATATTTGCGCCAATAACAAAATTGCGGGAGTTACTATCAATCCCGCAATTATCGAATATAGAAATTGAACAATAAATCTAATTGATGATTTTCTTTTCCAGGGCAATGCTAAATTTAGATAAGCAATTAATGACATACCGGGGTAGATTAGTATCGCTCCCGCTATAAAAGAAAGTAAAGTGCCTCTAAATAATCTGAATAAAGCTGCTTGAGGATCGTTAAATGAGCCGTTTCCAAAAAAGTACATTTGCGAAAGAACAATCAATTGAAGTCCTAAAGCTAATAAAACCAATAACTTAATTACGCTCTTATACGGTAAATACGATTCTGTTATCAGAGATTTTATGTTTTTACTTTCAATTTGCATTTTTGTATAAATTATTTTAATCTTAATCTAAATTTATGGGTTATCGCTTTAATAAAACGATTTGTGATTTAAAAGTTGTTCAAACTTTTTACATTAAAGATTTTTTGAGATTCCTACGCGTAAAGAAATGTAATTGTAACTGATTTCTTTTGAGATTCCTGCCAAATCAAGATTTCTGTTCAGCAGATTAAATTTTACTCCGGGATTAATTGACCAACCGTAACCTACCGGTATCTCAATTCCTGCTGCTGCTTGAAACCCTAAACCATGTCCGGTATTATAGGTAATTTGACCGTCTGAATTTTCAATTTCAATGTGGTTGTACAAAGCTGCGGCTCTAAAAAATAAATTGTAATTTGAGTTCTTTAGAGGTAATTTGTATTGAGCACCTATTATGTAACCTGTTTCTTCGTAAGGATTATTTGTACCCGCAAATGTTTTTTCGATGTTAAATCTGTTCCAACCCCAACCGGCAAAAACCCCAAAATCAGAGTCAATTTGATAATGCAAAATACCTTCAAACCCAACTCCTATATCTGACCCTGAATTATCAATTTTATTCAAGTGTGAAGATACTCCCGGATTAAATTCAAGGGAGAATTTTGATTTATTTTGATCTTGTCCGAAAACTAAACTGCTTAATAGTATTATGATTCCTGTTGCTACATAAAAATACTTTTTCATTGTGTTACCTTTATTGATTTATTATTTATTTACACGATTCAAAATTATTATTCAATCTTTTTAGGCAGAAATATTTGTTGCCGGACGTGCTATTAGCCTGATTGAAACTGTTATTTTTTGGTCTGATTGTGAGTAGGTAACTTTTATACCGGAGTGATTTCTGTTATTTGGTTTTGAAATTTTTATTTTTTGTAATGAAGCAGGGTAAAGGGATATTCAAAGTAGTAACACCGGGTGGGTACAAAAAAAAAGCCCCCGTAACCAAAAGCTACAGGGACTTGTACGGCTCAAGAGAAACTTTTATCTAATGATTCTAAATACTATTCTTCTATTCATAGCTCTTCCTTCTGCAGTTGAATTATCTGCAACAGGATTGCCCTTACCGTAGCCAACTGTTGTTAGCCTGGAAGAGGCAATACCTTGAGAAACAAGATAGTTTTTCACGGTAATAGCTCTTTGTAAAGAAAGCTCATAGTTGTATTCATCTGGTCCTATATAATCTGTATAACCTTCAATTTCAACATCGAAATTTGGATTATCTTTTAACAGTTTAACTGATTTGTCTAACACGATGTAAGATTCAGGTAAAAGTTCTGATTTATCGAATGCAAATTGTACACCAACCAAAACAATTCTATCTTCTGCTATTGCGTAGATATATTTATCGACAACAACTTCGGTAGTAATTATTTTAGGAATGTGTTTAATAATCATTTCTTCAATCTTTTTGTAATCAGTCATATCTTTGGTGATACCTGCGGGGAGTTGTTCGCAGCAAGGTTCACAATTTTTAGATGCGGGACCTTGATTGAAAAGAAAATTAACACCTAAGCTAAGTGCCAAGTAAGTATCATGACCGTTAACTTCAGTAGGAACAACCGATCCGTCAAGTTCTGAATTACTGGTTATATGATAACCGAACTCAGAAACTAAATGCCAACTTGGTGAAAATTTATATTCGGCACCTAAACCGATGTTAAACTGAGCACCAAAAGTATTGTCATTAGGAAGAGTTTGGTTATTCTCTTGCATTTTGTAGTTTGCACCTATACCGGCAAACAAATATGGAACAACTGATTCACACGGAACCAAATAATAAATTAAGTCTAAACTTGTTGTAATAAGATTTGTATTTTGAACAACAGTTTGAAACTGCGCATCACTCCATGTACCTTCTAAATGAGAGTAATCACCTCTTAATCTTAATCCGACATACTCAGAAAAGGATCTTTGACCTGAAAGGTAAAAGCCATAGTTAGTGTTTGAAGTGGTAATGTTTGACGAATAGTATCTCGGATAGCTACCACCAAAACCCCACTGCCAGCTATCGGTTACCGCTTGTGCTTGAGATACACCGGTTCCGAAAAGGAACAACAGTGTAATAAGTGTAAGCATCTGTTTCATTTTATTTTTTCCTTGTATTTGTGTAACATTTTGTGTTTTACCACTTAATGTCTTCTAATTATTTTCAAACTTTTAAAGAGCCCATCGTTTATGAACTCATTGTGATAAAGAAAGGGAGTTGCCTCCCTTTCAAATTAAATATTGATTATGGTCTAACTACAATAGATGCGTCTAAAGAGATCTGCCCTGCAGCAGCACCCTGAATTAGCGCTCTTCCGTCTAATCTGGAACCCGTAAGCAACGATATTGAAGTACCGGCTATTAATGTTCCTTTCATGATTGAACCTGTTCCTAAGGTTACCGAAGAACCGGCAGCCCAGAATATGTTTTTAGCTTGTGCTCCGCCGCTTAATCTTACTTCACTTGATGATAAAGTAGTAATTGAGGTTGCACTTCTAATAACAAATACTGCATTGGGATCGCCTTGAGCATCTAAGAATAGAATACCGCCGGCTGATATCTCAATAGAAGTACCTGATTCATAAAGACCCGGAACTAATGTTAATCCGTTCAAATTACCCGATATTGGTGTAGGAACACCGCGTGTAGCAGAAATTGCATCAAGATAAGCTAAGTTTGCATCTGTTTTTGCTTGAATCAGCATTGCAGGTGTTGGAGCTGGGTCATCGGCTGCAAATATTGTACCTATAACTTCAGGATTTGTTAATCCCGTTATTGCTCCTCTTGAACCCGGAGAAATTCCTACATCTCCTGTTATACTTGAAGCAGGTATATTAGTAATTGCAGAGTGCGAGAGTATCGCAAATCTTGCTGCACTTCTAAGGTTAACCGGTAGCCCGCCTGAGCCAACTACAAAATTAGCTACTAAAACTCTGTTCTCGGTAATTGTAAACGAATAACTTGAGTTGTTAGAAACAACATTACCGTTATCTGTCCAATTTGTGAAAACATAGCCGGAGTTAGCAACTGCTTCAACGGTTACCATTGAACCGCCGTTATAATTACCGCCGCCACTTGCTGTACCGCCAGCCGAAGGATTAGCAGAAACACCTACAGTGAATATAGAAGCGTTAAAGTTTGCAACAAGTACTCTATTAGCAATTATTGTAAATTGGTAGTTTGCGTTTGTTGAAACAACTAATCCGTTCTCTGTCCAGTTTGTAAATGCAAACCCTGCGTTTGCTACTGCAGAAACCGTTACTGAAGACCCGGAGTTATAGTTTCCGCTTCCGCTTGCCGAACCGGCATCTAACGGATTAGAAGAAACCGCAACCGTGTAAACAGTAGCAAGGAAATTGGCAACAAGTGTTCTATTTGCAGTGATTACAAATTGATAAGAGGCATTTGTAGAAACAATCACGCCGTTTTCTGTCCAATTTGTAAAAGCAAATCCTGAGTTTGCAGTGGCATTAACAGTCACCGTTGAACCGGTGAAAAATGTGCCTGCACCTGAAGTAGTACCACCATCTACAGGGTTAGAGGATAACGAAACTGTGTAAGAATTACCCGTGGTAAAACTCCAAACATAATTTGCTTGAAGAGAATTACCCGCTAAATCTTTTACGGTAGTTGTTATTGTTGCTGTGTAAACTGTAAATGACTTCAAATTATTGGAAGGTACAAATGTAGCCGTTGTACCCGAGTAGCTAACTGTTCCGGCAACAAATAGGTTACCTTCCATTAAAGTATAAGAACCGGTAGTAATTGTTGAAGCGTCCATTAACTTGCTGAAAACTGCAGTTACTCTTTTATCTAAGGCAACTCCTGTAGCATTGTTAAGCGGGTCTGTTGAAGTAACCGTTGGAGGTACAACAACTGTAGAATTACCGGTGGTGAATGTAAATACATAATTACTTGCTAACGGATTACCCGAGAGATCTTCTGCTCCCGTAGTTATTGTAGCAGTATAAAGTGTGTTAGGCAATAAATTAGAGGCAGGTGCAAATATCGCCGTTGTACCGGAGTATGATACGAAACCGGAAACAGATACTCCTGCCTGTTTAAGTGTAAAGGTTGCCGAAGTCAAAGTTGTTGCATTCATTGTTTTACTGAAAACTGCTGCAACTTTTTGATTTAACGGAACACCAGTTGCTAAATTTGCCGGTTCTGTTGAAGTAACAGTAGGAGGTGTTACAACCGTAGCCGCACCTGTAGTAAATGACCAGTTATAATCATTTAACAATTCGTTGCCGGCTAAATCTTTTGCACCTGTAGTAATTGTTGCGTTATACACTGTATTAGGCATCAAATTAGATGTAGGTGAAAATATTGCAGTAGTTCCTGAGTATGAGACAAAACCTGCAACAGGGTTTGATCCTTGTTTTAACAAGAATGTTGAAGCAGTGATTGTTGAAGCATCCATTGTTTTACTAAACATTGCCGCAATTTTCTGATTCAACGGAACATTTGTCGCTAAATTTAACGGATCGGTGGAGCTAACTGTAGGTCTTGTTATTACTACTGCTGCACCGGTAGTGAAAGTCCAAACATATTGTTCAACTAAAGCATTACCTGCAAGATCTTTAGCACCCGTAGTAATTGTTACCGTGTAAACTGAATTCGGTAATAAATTAGAAGCCGGCGTGAAAGTTCCTGTTGTACCCGAGTAAGATACAAATCCTGAAACAGGTGTATTACCTAACCTCAAGAAGAAAGTTGCCGTGGTAATTGTAGCCGAATTCATTGTTTTGCTGAATGAAGCAGCAATTTTTTGGTTCAATGCAACTCCGGTGGCTAAATGAGCCGGATCTGTTGAATTAACCACCGGCGGAATTATAACCGGTGCCGAACCTGTAGTAAAGCTCCAAACAAAATTGTTTACGAGTGCATTACCTGCAAGATCTTTAGCGCCTGTTGTAATTGTTGCGGTGTATTCAGTATTTGCATCAAGGTTTGCCGAAGGAGCAAACAATGCGGTTGTTCCGTTATAAGAAACAAATCCCGAAACTGAAGTTGAACCTTGTCTTAAAATAAAAGAGGCAGATGTTAAAGTTGAAGCATCCATAGTTTTACTAAAAGTAGCCGCTATTTTCTGATTCAACGGAACATTAACTGCCCCATTCAACGGGTCAATAGAGCTAACTTCAGGAGGAGTAATTACTACAGCGGATCCTGTCGTAAAATTCCATGAGTAGTTAGTTTCTATCGGTATTCCCGAAAGATCAACTGCGCCTGTTGTGATAACAGCCGTATAAACTGTATTAGGTAAAAGATTTACAGCCGGTGCGTATAGAGCAGTTCTACCAAAATATGATACAAAGCCCGGTACCGGTGTTATTCCTTGTCTTAATATAAATGTTGAAGAAGTAATTGTTGTAGCATCCATTGTTTTACTAAAAGTTGCTGCAATTTTTTGGTTTAATGCAACATTAGAAGCAACATTAGCAGGGTCTGTTGAGCTTACCATAGGTGGCTCTACTACAGGTGCTAATCCCGTTTTAAATGTCCAAACATAATTACTTACAACAGGATTGCCCGATAAGTCTTTTGCACCCGTTGTAATTGTTGCCGTATAATCTGTATTAGCAACTAAATTACTTGAAGGCGTATAAATTGCCATCATTCCGGAGTAACTTACTGTACCGGAAACAAATGTTGTTCCTTGCATTAATGTAAATGTAGCCGTAGTAATTGTTGAGGCATCCATTGTTTTGCTGAATGTAGCAGCAATTCTTTGGTTTAATGCTACGCCGGTTTCAAGATTAGCCGGATCTGTTGCACTAATTGTAGGAGGTGTAATTACAGCCGCAGCACCGGTTGTGTAACTCCATGTATAATTTGCTTCAATAGCGTTACCTGCTAAATCTTTTGCACCTGTTGTAATAGTTGCCGTGTAAGCAGTATTAGGTAAAAGATTGTTTGAAGGGCTGAAGATTGCAGTTATACCCGAAAACGATACAAAACCCGGAACGGGAGTTGTGCCTTGTCTTAAAGTGAATGTTGATGCCGTAATAGTTGTAGCATCCATTCCTGTGCTAAAGAAAGCCGCAATTTTCTGATTAATCGGAACGCCGGTTGCAGCATTTGCGGGATCTGTTGAACTAACTTTTGGTGCTGTTATTGACGCATCTGCGCCCGTTGTAAAACTCCAAACATAGTTCTGTGCCAAACTTTGGCCTTTGGCACTTTTTGCCATTGTTGTTATTGTTGCTAAGAATAAGGTATTTGGTTCTAAATTTGTAGATGGTGAAAAAATTGCACTCACACCCGTGTAGGTTACAGTACCTGATATAAAGGTAGTTCCTTGCATGATTGTAAAAGTTGCTGTTGTCATGGTTGAAGAATCCATGACCTCACTAAAATTTGCCGCTATCTTTTGATTTATAGGCACTTCAGTGGCTGAGTTGGCAGGCTGCGTTGAGCTTACCGTTGGTACCGTTATCGCCGGGGGAGATATAAGTCCATCTCTCTCGTCACAACCTGCCATTATAATGACAAGAAGTAGCGGTATGTACCACATCTTAAAAAAGTTCTTGATTGATTTCATTATTAATTAACTCCTAAGCTAATTGGATTTTTTTATTTACTGTTACTATTATAGTTTTTTATTTGCTGTTGTGTAATCGGGCTAAAGAATGAAAAGTGGATTACTGTTTTATCGCCATTTTTATTATTTGATAAACTTTTCTATTCTCCGGCTTTTGATTTTATTAGATAATTTTCAAAAAAAAATTAACCCTCTTGAGCAACACTCAGCTGAAACTCCCCATTTTATTTTAAGCTAAAATTAAAGGTCAACAATCACAGCCGGAGGTTCATCTACCGGAATAACTATTGTGTATGAGTTTGATTTTGTAGCTAAAAATGATATTGATTGATTTCTAACTTTCAAAAAAACGGTCACTTCTCCCGCATTAATTTTCTTGTAATCTGTTGTAGCGCCAACATCAACAGTGTGTAAGCTGTCGTTTCTTTCTTCAAGTAATGTTATTTTAACCTCCACAGGTACACTATTTTTATTTTGTATTCTGATTTGTGGGTCAGTATTTTTTGTACACCCGTAGTTAAATATTATTACTGTAATTAATATAAGAAGGGACACAATTATCTTCATGTAATTTTCTCCATATTATTTTAAGTTTGCCTTTTTTTTCAGAAATGTCAAATTTTGAAATTTGATGTAATTGAAAAAGTTTTCGATTGGTGATTAGGTGGGAATAATTATATTTATTCGTAAACAAATAAGAACATTTAATTCTCCCCTCACAATAGAGCAAAGGGATGAAAGATTTTTAGTGCTTATGGTTCAGTGAAAATTAACCTTAACTTTAAATAATGTCCAAACGGATTAGATGAGCTTTATGAAAGGATTAGTGTTGCTCTTCAAGATTTGTTGATATAGGGGGAATTTTTTTGCTATTAAGTGATCCACTTATTTTGAATTTAGGGGAATAGTCTAGCTTATCAGGGTACGGTAAACCGGTACTAAACCAAGAAGAGGTTCATTTTAGAAATGCAACCTCTATTAAAAATAGATCCCGTTAATTAGTATAATCTTAATTACGGTAAAATTTTGCAGGCTTACTTAGAAGCCCCATAACAACCAGCTACTTTTAGCTTTTTCAATTAACTCACTCATCTTAAGCGAACTTTGCTTGAAGTTTACAACCGTTGAATCAAAATCTGATTCCCAGTTTTTATCCATTACAAGCCTTCCGAGTGTTCCGTTTCCTTGTCTGATGTTATCGGAAATTACAGAAAGGTCAAAAGTAATTTTTTCTGCATTTTCAACAGTGTTTTTAAAACTAATAGAACCTTCTTTTAAATTCACAAAAGTTGAATCAAAATTGTCTTTAAAACTGATTAAAGCCTCATCTGTTAATCTTCTTAAACCTGTTGAACCAAGTTTGAAATTAACTACTGCAATATCAAAATCTTCTGCCCAAGACTTATCCATCAATAATCTTCCGATAGTGCCTTTACCTAACTTAATATTTTCAACTATGACTGCTAAATCTCTAGTTAGCATTTCGGCATTATCCATTGTTGATTTAAAAGAAACAATTAAATCATCAATATTAAGCGGTGTTTCGGTTAAGAGCCTGTCTTCGTTCTCAATAATAGGTTCACCTGCTGTTCCGGGTACTATAATAAGAATTTTATTACCCATTAAACCTTCTGAACCAATACTTGCAACGGCGTTTTTATGGATAAACTCCCTTACATTTTCATCAACAATAACACCTACTCTAACGGTTCTACCCGATTCAATAGTAATGTTTTCAACTGTGCCGACATTAATGCCCGCAAATCTTACATTATTGCCCGGTTGGAGTCCGCCAACATCGGCAAAAATGGCTGTTAGCCTGAATGTAGTTCTAAACAACTGCTGCTTTTCGCCTATAAAATAGACGCCTGCAATGAGTAGAATAACCCCTAAGGTTATAAACAGACCGAATTTTACTTTATTTTTAACACTATTTTGCATTTTAATATCTTCTTTCTATAATACGGTTAATCACTCAAAAAAGGACCCGATCCAAGGGTCTTCGGAAGAAGCTAGAACATCAAATGTTCCTTCTACGGCACAAACTCCTTCGTTAATTACAATTATTCTGTTTGCCGTAAGTTTGGCGCATTGAACATCGTGAGTAATAATAATTGATGAAGTATTATATTTCTTTTGAATGTCAAGAATCAAATTGCTAATTTCCCTTGCAGTAATAGGGTCTAATCCTGTGGTGGGTTCATCATAGAGCATTATTTCTGGTTTTAATATTAATGTACGGGCAAGTCCTAATCTTTTTCGCATACCGCCCGAAAGTTCGGAAGGATTTTTATCTATTGCTTCCGAAAGCCCCACATTCTGAAGAGATTCAGTAACAAGTTCATTCAATTTTTCTCTTCCGTATTCACCCGATTGCCTCCTTAGCGGAAATTCTAAGTTTTCTCTTACTGACATTGAATCATACAACGCTCCACTTTGGAAAAGAAATCCAATTTTCCTTCTTACCTCTTCCAGTGCATTTTTTCTTAGCGTTGAAGTATCCTGACCAAATAAAAAAAGCTCACCGCTATCGGGAACCACAAGTCCTACAATACATTTAATTAGTACTGATTTTCCTGTCCCCGATTTTCCTAAAACAACAAGATTTTCCTGTTCATTCAACACCAAATTAATATTTTTAAGAACTTCGTTTTTGCCGAAAGTCTTTTTAATATTCCGCATTTCAATTACGCATGTTCTAACAGGGCTTGAATTTTTAGCGGTTTGTGTATCTTCAGAAATCATTAAATCAATATGCATAGTTTTCCTGCCATTTACTAATCTTGAAGTAAACTTGTTATCTGAACGGCAATCATATCAATTATAAAAACCATTAACGATGCTAAAACAACCGCAGAATTAGCAGCTTTACCAACTCCTTCGGTTCCTTTATTAGAAGTATAGCCTTTATAAGCACCTATTAAACCGATAGCAAACCCAAAAAAGACGGTTTTGATCATTGAGGGTACAATATCCTTAAATTCAAGACTTTGAAAAATGAGAGAAAAATACAGATGTAAGCTCACATAGTCTTTTAAATTTACAGCTACATAAGAGCCGAGTAACCCGAAAGTATCGGCAAAAACTACTAAAATGGGAAGCATCAAAGTTGCCGCAAGAACTCTGGTTACAAACAGGTATTTAAATGGGTTTGCACCCGATACCTGCATAGCATCAATTTGCTCAGTTACATTCATTGAAGCAAGTTCGGCACCAATTCCCGACCCAACCTTTCCGGCAAAAATAAGCGCACTTATAACGGGACCTATCTCTCTAACAATTGAAACAGCCACCATAGCAGGCAGCCAAGAAACTGCTCCAAACTTTGCTAATGTTGGTCTTGATTGAATTGTTAGCACAAGCCCGATTATAAAACCGGTAATACTAATAAGTGCTAAAGATTTATATCCTATTAAGAATGATTGTTTAATTAACTCTTTGAATTCATAAGGCGGGGTAAACACTTCCTTAAAAAAACGGAGAGTGAAATAGGATAGAGAATATACTTCTATAAAAAAAAGCGAAAATACAGTTGTCTTTACATCGTTTTCTTTGTTAACAGTTATCGTTACTACACTCTCATTTTTGTCTTCAATTTCTACTTTCATCTCACATCTCCGTTTCTGCTCAACATAAATTAAAATTTTACTTTTTTGATTTCGGTGTTTTATCTGCCGGAGTTATAGGTAAAAGACCCGGATTTGTAAGAGATGATTTTTTATCTCTTTTGTCTGCCTGCTTTTCTTTAAGCGATTTTGCCGGTTGTTTTTTTGTGCCTTTTTTGGCATCATTTCCTTTGCTCATGATTTTTACCTTATGATTTTTGATGTTTTTGTATAATTTGAATCTAATATCCAATTACACAATTGTTTTAACTTGCACTATTAAAGTATCTTTCTTTTATTCGATTTGCAATAGACCGAAAGGATGAAAAAGGGACGATCAATTCATTTCAATTAAATTCAATTATTTATTCAATCTGATTAATTCGTTAATTTTATAATTCATTTAGTTATTGCTTTATAAATTCCTCATCTCTCAGAATTTCTTCCCGTAAAAATTGACCAACCCAATAAAGTGGAAAGAATTAAAAACACTAAAGCAGAAACCCACAAAAAACTTATTACATCAAATATTTCGTTTATTTGAATACTGCCTTGAAATTCTTTGTTGGTTAAAGTCATTATTGCTGCTGCACCTATAAAAAGTAGAAAAAGTACAACAACAACTATAAACGAAATAAACAGCGGAATTGAAACAACGGTTTTCATGTTAAATCCTTTTAATTAAGAATGAGTTTTTAGCCACTCTAACATTTCTTTAATGCTTCCTGTAGCCATTGCAATGCAAGTATCGGCGGCACCATAGTAAACATTGATAGTATCACCGTCATCATCAATCGTATATCCACAGGGAAAAACAACATTCCCCACATCTCCTCTTTGCTCATAAACTTCTTCTGGGGCAAAAAACCATTCGGTTCCACGCATTAAACAAATTTCCGGATTCTCTAAATCAAAGAGAGCAAGTCCGAGCCTGTAGATACAGCCTGCACAAGTAGTTCTTACTCCGTGGTAAATCATTAACCACCCGGCATCGGTTTTTATTAACGGAGGCGAGAGACCAATTTTGTTAGCATCCCACCACGCACCTTTTCTTGCCATGAGTAGAAGTGTATGATTACCCCAGTTTTTTAGGTCGGGCGAGTAAGAGATCCAAATATTAGCGCGTGCTCCGCTAACGGGTCTGTGAATCATTGCCCAATTACCGTTTATTCTCATTGGAAAAAGAGCGGCATCTTTATCATCGGGGGGCATAATAATCCCGAATCTTTCAAAATCTATAAAATCTTTTGTAAGCGCTAATGCCACACCGGGTCCGTCTCTTGAAAAAGCAGTATAAACAACCGCAAAAGAATCTAATTCAGGCACATAAGTGATTCTTGGGTCTTCAATTCCCCAAATTTCTTCAGGGTGCTTTTCAGGTTCGCTTATCATGGTGGGTATTTTGTCAATAACCCAATTTTCAATTCCGTTTTCTGATTCAGCCTTACAGAAATGCGATAAGCCCGTTCTATCTTCTACCCTGCAAAGTAAAAGAGTATTTCCGGATTTGAGTTTTACAACACCGGCGTTAAAAATACTATTAACAGGATATGGCCAATCTGATGCAGAGAGAATAGGATTATGTTTGTAGCGTTTAAATAATTCAGTGTGTAGATTGCTCATATTAAAATCTTCTTTTCAATTATTGTAAGTTGTTCTTGAATTTTTAATTCCAATAAGGAGTGTAAAAAAGCTAGAGTTGATTCTGCACCTTGATTTTGATTTAACCGGTCAGAGTGTAAACCGTCTCTACAACCTCCTGTAGCGGGGTCATAAACAGAGGTACTTAGATAATTTCTACCTAAAAACCATTCAAAAGCACGGTTTGCTTCTTTTGCCCAAAACTTATCATGAGTTATTTTATACGCAATTAAACAAGCCGATACCGTAACTTGTGCTTCAGTTGGTTGTTGGTCAAAACGGGCTCTTTCACCCCCTTTCCTGTAAAATCCGTTTGAACCTACCGGTAAAAAAAATCCCGTTTCCGATTTTTGAAGTTTTACTAACCATAACAAAGATTTTAATCCTGCTTCAATCATTTCACTATTATTTAATATTTTACCTGTACACAATAGAGAGTGCGGAAGAGTTGCATTTGAGTAAGAGAGCTGATCTTCAAACCAACACCATTCTTCGGAAGAATTGTTTTTATAGAGTTCTAATAACCGCCCGGCAAGAATATCTCTTACATTATTTGCCCTGCTATCACCCGAATATTTATTATAGTATTCATGAAGCCCGAGTAGAGTAAATGCCCATGCCCTTGGGCTTGTGGTTTCTAAAATTGACGATAGTGTTTGCTCAAACAACCAAGCTGCTAAACTGTTATAATCTTGATTGGATGAATGATTAAGAAGAGTTCCTAAAGCCATTAATGCCCTTCCGTTACTATCATCAGAACCTTTTTCTTCTAACCAATTTCTTGAATAACTCATAAAATTTCTAAATTTGTTGTTATTTTCATTAAAAGCAAATGCTAAAAACGCAAGATATTTTGAAGTTAATTGAAGCGGGTCTGTGAATCCGAGTTCATCGTACAAAACACTTACAATAATTGCTCTTGCATTATCGTCAGTAGTGTAGCCGTGAGAAAAGTTGGGCACAGAATAAAGCGCATGTTGAAAAATACCGGTACAATCTGTAAGATTAAATAATTGGTCTAATTTTAGAGTGGGTAGGGTACCGTAATAAATGCCGGGACCGGCATAATCTATACTTCCGGGATTAAATTGGCTCCTGTCAATTCTTGCAACTTCAAAGCTCTTCATATATTTCTTTGCCACTTCAGTCCAAATCATCGATCTTCCGTACATATAAGCTCTTTTTCTCATAGCTTGCCTGCCGGGTTCGTTTTCAAGTAACTTTATAACCTCTGTTGCTAATTTATCAGAGTCTTTAAATGGTACAAGTACACCCCGTCCTTCCGATAATAGTTCTTTTGCATACCAATATGGAGTTGAAATGATTGCTTTTCCGGCTCCTACTGTATAAGCAAGCGTTCCGGATGTTATTTGTGTTTCGGTTAGATACGGTGTGATATAGATATCTGCTATACTTATAAACTCAATTAATTCATTCATACTCACAAAACGGTTGTAAAAAATAACATTACTTTCAACATTATTTTTTTCAGATAGCCACTGTAAAGAAATCCTATAAGTTTCCCCCTCATTTTTTATTATGTTAGGATGAGTTACACCAACAACAATATAAACGCTCTCCGGAAATCTTTCTAAAATTTTAGGCATTGCGGAAATAACCGACTCAATTCCTTTATTAGGAGAAAGCAATCCAAAACTGAGAAGTACTGTTTTCCCTTCAACTCCAAAAAGATCTTTATTAAAGCTTGGGTCAACAAATGGTAAATCAGGAATACCATGAGGAATAACATCAATTTTATCGGGCGAAATATTATAAACACGCTGTAAAATTTCTACTCCCATTTCACTCATAACTATAAGCCTGTCTGAAAGTGCAGCAACCTCTTCAAATACAGCTTTCTGATGTATATCCGGTTTATCTAAAACAGTGTGAAGAGTAGTTACAACCGGCATTCTTAATCCGTTAAGTAAAGTTATAATATGGCTACCCGCTTTACCGCCAAAAATCCCAAATTCAAATTGCAAACAAACAATATCAACATCGTTTATATTTAGAAAATCAGCAGCGCTGCTGTATGAATTTATATCTTTTTCTTTGAGTTCAAATCTGACCTTTGGAGGATAGGCGTATCCGGCTTCAATATCATTAACAGGGAGTACAAAGCAATTTTTATCGCTGTACACTTCCGAAATTGCCTCGCAAAGGTCAGTTGTGAATGTTGCTATACCGCATTTTCTCGGGAGATAATTCCCGACAAAAGCAATTCTGTTGATTATTAAACTTTTTGACCACTGTTTCAATTTTAACTCGCTTTAAGTCCCCGTATTTATTAATAAACCGGAAAACTTATTAATTCCGATTGTTTTATACTCAAGTTCTAATTCTTCTAAATTTTAGAAACCGGTTAATCTTGAGTATTATATTCCCGGTAGAATATATTTTTGCAGTAAAGAATTACTGCTTTTCCCTCATTTATTTTATAAAAATCCGTTCGATATTTTCTTAAAATGATACCCGTAAATAGTATAGAGAATTGCAAGCGAGAATAGTTTCGGCTTTTTAAAAAGAGTCCACATAAATAGCTTCCAATAATAAAATCTCTCTTCACCTAAAAAACCAAGTTTTAGAATAGACCTAAAAAATGCATAAATATAGTTAGAGTTTAACCGGAAGCCCTTATCAGCTGTTTGGGGGTCAAAATACCGTAAAAATAACATTACCCTCTCATAAAAAAATTTTGGAGAATAAATTGTTTTTACAACATTTTTGTATCCTTCTAATAAGTCGCCGGAATTCATTTCAGGGATAAAATTTATTGAAAAATCAGTATTATTACCTGAAAAGTCATTTATAAGCCTACCTTCTTGCTCCAATCTTTTAGCAAGTTTAGTATTTTTAGGTGCGTTTAATAACCCGACCATAGCGGTTACAATACCGCTTGTTTGAATAAATTCGGTTAACTCTTCAAAAATCTTCGGGTGGTCACTATCAAAACCAACAATAAAACCCCCTTGTACCTCTATACCCACTTTTTGAATTTCTTGAACGCTTGAAATCATATCCCTGTTAATATTTTGACTCTTATTGCATTCAATCAAACTTTCCTTATTTGTAGTTTCTATTCCTATAAAAACCGACTCAAAGCCTGCCTGAACCATTAAAGACATCAGAAATTTATCGTCAGCTAAGTTAATTGAGGCTTCGGTGTTAAAATAAAAAGGATTTTTTCTCCGGTAATTCCAATCAATTATTGCGGGTAAAATCTCATTTTTTAGTTTCGATTTGTTCCCGATAAAATTATCGTCAACAAAAAATACCGGTCCTTTCCACTTAGATTCATAAAGAGCATCTAATTCAGCTAATACCTGATTTTTCGTTTTGGTTCGGGGTTTTCTACCGTAAAGGACGGTAATATCGCAAAAATCGCAATCATACGGGCAACCTCGTGAATATTGAAGGTTCATTGAAGAATAATTTTTTGATGAAATTAAACTCCAATCGGGTAGCGGAGTTGTGGTAATGTCAGCCCACTCTCCTGATGTATAAATATGCCGTGCCGTTCCCTTTTCAAGGTCTTCTAAAAACAATGGAAGGGTAATTTCGGCTTCGTTTAAGACTAAATGATCAACCCTTATATAATTGTCAGGATGAGCTGTAAACAGCGGACCGCCCGCAACAGTCTTAACTCCTAACTTCACACATCTCTCAATTATTAAATTTGCCGATTCGCTTTGAACTGACATGGCGCTAATAAAAACATAATCAGCCCACAACAGATCAATATCTTTGGCATTTTTAATATTGAGGTCAATTAATTTTTTATTCCAAGATTTGGGAAGCATAGAAGCCACCGTTAGCAATCCTAAGGGGGGGAAACTCGCTTTTTTAGAAACAAACTTCAAAGCGTGTTTAAAACTCCAAAATGTATCCGGATACAATGGATACAACAACAAAATATTCATAATAGCCGCCTTACAAATAATTCTAAAAAGTTTACCTCATATTTAAGAAGTAAATTATGGCCTATTAAAAATATAAAATCCGGGTTTTAGATTTTTGTTCAATAATAAAATCTTGTTTATCCGGTACCCTATTAAAATTCAGTTCAAAAACTTCTTATTAATTTGCTTTTGTAAAAAACCGTATTGATTTATATTGTCAATGAAAAGGCGACATAAAAATCATACAGGTAATCCATTCAATCTAAAGAGATTGATTTTTCACCTGTATGACTAACATGCAACTAACCATCTAAACTGCTATTCCCTATCAATACGGAGCGAAGCTACCTGGCCTCCAACTATAACAATGGTATATTTAATTCCTTTTACGGCAAAAAAAGTAATCACCGGCTTTACGGGTTCATCTTGAATTACTGCCGAGACTGTTAAATTGCCTTTATCCAAATCCTGATAAGTAGTTAATTGACCCGGCTCAACATCATTTATATTAACCGTATTTCCTGCATCGGTTTTAAACTGAACATTTGCTTTATTAAGTCTCGAATTTAAAACTCTTATTTCTGGTTCTGGTTCATCGGCACAACTAATATTAACTATCATCATACCGATTACTAAAATTGTGTAAAATATTTTTTTCATTTTCTGCTCATGTTTTAACCTGATACTACAGGCAAATCATACTTAGTTGTTGATTGTTGAAATAGTATCGGCAATTGTTTTAATTGTTTCTTGATTGAACGAATAATTCGCAATTTCTAACCTTGTATGAAGAGTTAATTTTTCCATTATATTGTGAATATGGCTTTTAACGGTAAAAATAGAAATATGAATTTTTTGACTTATTTCTTTATTACTCAACCCTTCACTCAAAAGAATAATAACTTCACGCTCTCGTTTTGTCATTTTCACTGCATCTAAGAGTTTGTGTTTTCCGTCTCTCAAAGCATGATCAACAATCTGTGAAAAAAGTGAATCAACTAAAACCGGCGGAAGAACTTTTGTTCCCTCTGCCACTGTTCTGATAGTTGATAAAAAATCAGTTAAAGTAGTGTCTTTAAGAATAAATCCGGTTGCACCTGCTTTTACATATTGAAGTATATCAGCTTGAACGGGTGATAGATCCATCACAATAATATGTGCATCGGGAAATTCCTTTTTTAATATTTCTACAACAGTTAAACTATTCTGATTTCGCAGCCCCATATCAAGTAATATAACATCAGGGTTCAATGTTTGTAACTTCAGAAAAGAATTGCGGTTATCGCCTGCCGCAGCAACAATCAAAATATCTGAATGAGGTTCTAATATGGCTAATATTCCGTCCCTTAAAAGATGATTGTCTTCTATTAATAGTAATCTAATCTTTTTCATAATTATCTCTCCGTAATTAAGAAGTTATTAAAATTTTGATAACCTCCTAACGCATATTTGAACTAAAAACTATACTAATCATAACAATATCACTTATTCTGACTATATTCATTTTCATAATCGTACTCTATTGAATCTGCCAATATTCTTAAACGGTCAATAATCAAACCGGGAAGTAAATATTTCTTATTATATTTTTACTCGACGGATTTATTACTGCAGTAAAATTGATGTGACAATTCTAACTATTCACAGAACCAATTTGCACTATTAAAGGAATGAATTACAATGGTTCAAAGGGATGAAAAAAGAACTAATTTATGGTTTTACAGATGAGGAGAAAAGTTAATCTAACAGACTAGTGTCTTCTATTGCTTTTTTAAACGCCTCTTCTTTGTGGGCATAATTTGCAATTTGAATACGGGTTCTAAGTTTTAATTTATCTAAAATATTATGAACATGACTTTTAATTGTGTAAGGAGAGAGGTGAAGTTTTTGAGCAATCTCTTTATTTGTGCACCCTTCTGCAATATATTTAATAACTTCGCGTTCCCGTTTTGACATTTGTACTGTCTCTATTAATAATAGCGGTTTATCGTGATCAATAGCAGTTTTCACAATCTGGTCAAAAAGTGGGTCTATTAAACTTGCGGGTAATACTTTTTTACCTTCATGAACTAAATTAATAGTTTCAAAAAAATCGGTTGTATTAACATCTTTTACGGTGAAACCTGAAACACCTGCTTGAACAAATTCATAGATATTATTTTGCAACGGTATTAAATCCATTACAATAATTTTAATTTCTTCAAACTTATCCTTTATCGTTTTAACTACATCCAAACTGGTTGTACTCTTCAAAACCATATAGATCAAAGTAATATCAGGTTCATGTTTACTAATAATTTCAACTAGATTTTCTGCATTCTCCACCCCTGCAACTACTTGCATGTCAGGTTGCTTATTTATCAAAGCAGTAATTCCTTCACGAAGAAGTTGGTTATCCTCTACCAAAACAATTGTAATCTTACTCGTTTTTTTCGTTGAACGCATAGTGTTGAATTATTGATTTTATTTGTTAATAAAATAATGATTATTTCTAAAATTAACAAAATAAAATTATATAAAAATGAGTGAGTTTATAAATAAAATTTTTACTTTCTCTTGATTCCGGTTAATTAGTCGTGTCTTATCACATTTAGTTTCACCTCATTTTTTTCTAATTACACTCTTCTAACCGTTAAATAACAAAAAAAATCAATTTATTTTGTAAAAATTGGCGAATTTTATCAAAAAACAGCGTGATAACGGCTAAAAGTATGATCAAATTTTAATTTCTATGTGATAATTTTGCAGTAAACAAATTAAGCCCAAATTCAATTAAAGCTGACTTAACCCAAAAAATATTTTTAGAATTCAATTTTAGCAATTTGAATTTGGAGAACATTTAATTAAAAACCCCGGAGGTT
>JACSRR010000198.1 GCA_014879635.1 Ignavibacteriaceae bacterium
AGATGTGTATAAGAGACAGCCGCACGGTAATTGATCATGTGGTTGATATAATCAAAAATATGTCGTTCAAGAATAGTTTTGACAAAAAAAGATTTGATTCAATTGAACTGAGGGTAGTTCAAGATGCCGATAGACTTGATGCACTCGGTGCTACCGGAATAGCCCGTGCCTTTATTTATAGCGGTTATAAGGGGAATCCAATTTATGACCCGGCAATTTCACCTAACCTTAAACAGTCTAAAGAAGAGTATAAAAAAGGGAGTTCAACAACAATTAATCACTTTTATGAAAAGTTGTTACTGCTTAAAGACATGATGAATACTCAAACCGGGAAAAAAATTGCCGAAGAGCGGCATAAATTTATGGAACAGTTTTTAGAACAATTTTACAAAGAATGGGAAGGTGAAAAATAGAACCGGAAACTTTTTTATTTGAGCCTATTGCGTTTGTTCGCTCTCCTAAAAAAGAGAGGTATTCAACAAAACGGCAGGGTGTTTTAGAAGAGAGTGGAGAATCAATAATCGAGTTTGTTCCCGGTAAGAATTATGAACAAGCTATTGAAGATCTTCAAGGATTTGAAAGAATTTGGGTTATTTTTTTATTTCATTTAAACGATACTTGGAAGCCAAAGGTGAGTCCACCCCGTGTATTAGACAAGAAAATAAGCCTTTTTGCTACCCGTTCACCGCATAGACCAAACAGAACAGGCTTGAGCTGCGTAAAATTATTAAAAATAGAAAAGCTCAATTTATTTATATCTGAGTCTGACATTTTAGACGGTTCACCGGTTATTGATATAAAACCTTACCTGCCTTATTGTGATTCTTTTCCCGAAGCAAAAACCGGATGGTACAAACAGGATACAAATAAATTTTCGGTGACTATTCCGCCTGAAATCATGGTAAAATTTGAATGGCTACAGAAAACTAATTCATTAGACTTAACCGGCTATATAATTAAACAATTAGAGTTTGAACCAAACAACATACTAAGAAAGCGAATCAAAAATCTGACCGGAAATGATTTCGAACTCTCTTACCGGCGTTGGAAGATCAAATACCAAGTAAATGTAGAATTTTATTCAGTATTAATTCAAGATATTTACAATGATTTCGAAAATGAATCCGGTTCAAAACAAAATCTTGAGAGCAATGAATTTACTGCCTATATTGAATTTAACGGCAAATTTTCACACAGGAAGTTTTAATAATCAATTTTTGTCTTGTTTAAATAAATCCGGTATAAAATAAAATGGAAAGTGTATTAAATAAGCGATCAGAATACAAGCAATAATAATTGGCTTTCTCCCAATTTTATCTGACAATCAATCCGTTAATGTGTGGTGAGGAGAACTGTTTTGTTAAATTAACAGTTGCAATACTTAGAAAAAGTGTAAATATCTTGCTAAACTATCATAGTATCAAAATCTGATTCAGGTAAACTTTTAATAAAGTTTGTAAACCGTTTATTTACCGGAGGTCTGAATTCTATTCAAAATACTCATGAATTAATTGTCTGTTGGTCTAACTAATAAAACGGGAATAGTTGAACTTCTAACAATCTTTTCGGCAATACTGCCTAAAAAGAGGTGAGAGATACCCGATCTAGCGTGAGTTGCCATTGCAATTAAATCTGCTCCTCTTTCAGAAGCGGTTTCAATAATTGCAGCTGCAATTCCACCCTCTTTAATTACTCCGGTACACTCAATATTTTCCTTTTTGATTGAGTTCACTGTATCATTGATGTAATTGGTGAATTGAGCTTCCTGCTCTTGAATATAAGCTGCTGCAACTCCGGGGTCACCGAATGCAAACTCTGCTCCGGAATTTACAGGAACATTAAGAAGAATTAGCTCTGAATTCAAAGACTTAGCCAAATTGATAACATGGGGCAGAATTGCCTCAGAAAGTTTTGTGCCGTCTAAAGGAACAAGTATTTTCTTGTACATAAAATCCCTCATAGTTTAGATTATTAAAGCAACAGAAATTGATGCTTTCTATAATTTAATATAATCTAAAAGGGAATCAGAGACAATAAAACCAATTGATTTTAGTTCAGAAAAGACTTAAAATTTTCGGTGCATATATTTTTTAATAACTAATGAGCTTTTTTTCGGTTTTAGCTATTAATCTGTTAAATTTAAAGTTTGTTTATAAAATATAATTAAAATGAAGAGTAGAAGAAAATTTTTAAAGACACTTGGTGTCATCGGGGTTGGAGGGGTTGCATGCGGTTTACTTTACAAAAGCGAATTTTGGAAGAAAGTTGCTGAAAGTGAAAATGCTCACGGTCAAACAAAACCGGTTGAAGAGGTTATTGAAGGTCCCCTATGGAAAGATGGTACTACTGAATTACTGATAAGTTCTTTTCTCGGAAATCCTCTGCGTAGTTATTACGGTCAAGGTTTTGTGAAAGGGTTAAATATTAAGAAAAAATTCTATCTTGGTTGCGGCACCACGCTAGTAGGAACAGTTACAAAACATTGGTGCGGAGCGGGATGGACAGGGCAACCTACACTTGTAAAAGAAAACGGGAAATTGAATCTTGTTATTGGTGCAAACGATCATCATTTAAGAAGAATTGATGTAGATACTTTCACTGAAGTCTGGAAATACAAACATTTAGATGTTATGAAAGGCTCTTCATCTGTTTATATTGATGATTCGGCACCGGAAGAAAACCGTATTGTTATTATGCAAGGTAGCAGATACGGTGCAGGTAATTCAATGAGTAGCGGAATAATAACAAGTTTTAGAGCAGTATCTTTTAGAACGGGTAAAGAACTTTGGAAATTAAATATAACAAAAACAGATAGTTACAGCAGAGACAATGACTCATCTGCAATAGATTTAGGTGACGGAGTTCTTTTTAATGCCGGCGAAAACGCGATAGGCTACTTTTTATCTTCCAAAGTTTCTGATGCCGAATTGATAGATGGCTTTCTACAGCCTAAAATTTTTGATACTGTCAAACTTTACGGTGAAGGTGACGCAAAAAGACACGGCGGTAACCTTGTTGTTGAGGCATCGCCTGCAAGAATAGGTGATAAAATTTTTATTGCTTCAGGTGCAGGACATATTTACGGTATCGACCTTAAAACAAGAGAAATTTTTTATGACTTTTTTACCGGAACTGATATAGACGGTACTACGGCTGTGTCTAAAGATAAAAAATTATATTGTGCAATAGAAAGGCAATATGTTCCGGGAAACGGGGGTGTTCTAAAACTTGACCCTTCTAAACCGGCTGATGATTCTGTTGACTGGTTTCTACCGACAAGGAATGTTAATGTTGCAACATGGGAAGGCGGTATAATAGGTTCAGTTGCAATAAATGATCATTATGTTAATGATGATTTACCTAAATTGTTTGCTACTTTAGCCATTGACGGGAATATTTATATCGGAAGTCAGCACACCGTAACAGGTGAAAAGGTTGATGATTGGTCAAAAACTAAGAAGTATGATACTCCGCTAATTTGTGTGAAAAAGAATATTGGAGCTTCAATTGCGACTCCAATTTTTATGCACGAAAATTATTTAGCGGCACCCACTTATAACGGTTTATATTTATTTAAATTGAATTATCAAAAAGTAAACAATTCTAACGAACTTTTACCCCAAAACAAGGCGGGTGAAAAGTTTAAAATAACCATGGATCAGATTGCACATTTCAAAGCCGGTACAAGTTTCGAAGCTACTCCTATTGTTTGGGACGATACATTGTACATCTGTTGTAGAGATGGTTACTTGTATGCATTAGGATAATTTTTAAAATAAGGAGAAAAATTTGAGTTTATTAATAGTTGGTTCAGTTGCTTTAGATAGTGTTGCCACCCCGTTTAAATCGGTTGAGAATGCTTTAGGTGGTTCTACTACTTATATCTCTTTGGCAGCAGGTTACTTTACCGGTCCGGTTCATATAGTAGGAGTTGTTGGAGAAGATTTTCCAAAAAAATATCTAGATTTGTTAGAATCTCACAATGTGGATTTAACCGGCTTACAAATTGTACCCGGCGGGAAAACTTTTAGATGGGCAGGCAAATATCATTACGACCTTAACACCCGTGATACACTATTAACAGAGTTAAATGTGTTCGAAAAATTTGACCCTGTAATTCCTGAAAAACTCAGAAAAAGCCAATATTTGTGCTTGGGCAACATTGACCCCGAACTTCAATTAAAAGTATTAGACCAAATGGAAAACCCTCATTTTGTAGTATGTGATACTATGAATTACTGGATTGAAGGCAAAAAAGATGAATTACTCAAAGTTTTAAAGAGAGTAAATGTTTTAATCATAAACGATTCAGAAGCCCGTCTTTTAGCTCATGAACCCAATTTAATTAAAGCTGCAAGAATAATTAAAGAAATGGGAGCAGAGATTCTTATTGTTAAAAAAGGGGAGCACGGAGCACTATTGTTTATGGACGATATTATTTTCTCTGCTCCGGCATATCCTCTTGAAATGATTAATGACCCCACGGGAGCAGGAGATACTTTTGCCGGCGGATTTATCGGATATTTGCACAAAGTTCAAGATGTGAGCCCTGAAAGCATTAAAAGAGCAGTTATTTACGGTAGTGCTATGGCTTCGTTTACAGTTGAAGAGTTCAGTACAAAAGCACTAGAAAATTTATCTTATTTGCAGATACAGGATAGATACAGAGAATTTTTAACTATTTCAAGAATTGATGAGGAAATTGAATAGCTATTTTAATATCCGGTTTAGTGATGGAAAATTAACTTTTATTGATCAGAGAAAACTCCCATTTTCTGAGGAGTATATCACTACAGGAGATTATAAAGTTATTGCAGAGGCAATTAAGAATTTAGCTATTAGAGGGGCTCCTGCTATCGGTGTTGCCGCAGCTTACGGCTTAGCATTATCAGTTCAACAAGACGATGACCCCGGTAAATTTGAAGATGCATTTTATACTCTAATTAACACAAGGCCAACTGCCGTCAATCTTTCTTACGCCTTAAAAAGAGTTAAAAAGGCGTGTGAAAACTCGACTTCAATTTATCAATCTGCAATTGCTGAAGCCGGTAAAATTTTTGAAGAAGATGTAATTATGTGTGATAAAATGGCAGAAAACGGAATTGTCATTTTTGGTGATTCTCCCAAAACTGTGCTCACACATTGTAATACAGGTAAATTGGCTGTAGCAGGAGAAGGCACGGCTTTTGCTGTAATTAAATTTGCTTTTTCAAAAGGCTTGGTTAACATGGTGTATGCAGATGAAACCAGGCCGTTACTTCAAGGTTCAAGGCTTACGGCATTTGAACTATCTAAAAATAATATTCCTTTCAAGATAATCAATGATTCGTCTGCTGCGTGGGTGATGAAAAATAAAAAGGTTGATTTAGTGATAACAGGGGCTGATAGAATTGCTTCAAACGGAGATTCGGCAAATAAAATAGGCACATATTCTTTAGCAATATTATGCAAACATCACAACATCCCATTTTATATTGCTGCTCCATCTTCAACAATTGATATAAATACAGGAACAGGGAAACAAATAATTATTGAGGAGAGAGATTCATCAGAAATTACTTCGGTATCGGGAAAAGGAGTAACTTTATCTGAGTACGAGGTTTTTAATCCTGCTTTTGATGTAACACCTGCCCAATTAATTTCGGGTATAATCACAGAATCAGGGTTGTTCACATTCCCATACAATTTTAAATGAGTTCTCTTATTCAAACTCAGGCAATTGTTCTGAGTAAAATAAAATTCAGTGACACAAGCAAAATTATTCAACTCTACACAAAAGAATTGGGTAGAATACCTGTCATACTAAAAGGCGGAAGAGACAAAAGCTCAAAAGCCGGTACAATAACAGACCCCCTAAATATGATCGAAGTAATGATTTATAACAAAGAATCGCGTGAAGTGCAAACTTTGGGCAATTGCGAATTGATTAATCATTTCGGAAATATCAGGGAAGATTATGATAAAACTATATACGCACTCGCCGTTTTAGAATTGGTAAAAGAACTCACTCATGAATACGAACAGAACGACCGGTTATTCAGAGGAGTAACAAAAATTCTCGAAAAGTTTGAATCCGGTTCAGAGCACCCGCTTATTTTGTTCGGCAGATTTTATGTTTTTTTACTCGAAATATTGGGTTACGAATTACAATTAGATCATTGTTCTATTTGCGGGAACTTAATAAGTACCGGTGAAAGTTTAAAATTTAAATTCAATAGCGGAGTAATTTGCGGTATTTGTTCAACAAAGAATTTTGATTCCGTTTTTATAACTCCGGAACTTTATCATTTATTGCTTTGTCTAAAAATGGGCAAAAAAATAGAAAACTCCAATTCAAATTGGGGTAAACTATTGCAAAGTTTTTTAGAAAGCTACACAAAAAGTCATGTTGAGAGCTATAAGGGTTTAACATCCCTAAGAATGTTTTAAATAATAAAAATTAACAGGTGAAAAATGAAAAATAAGAATGTTTTCGGCGTTGCGGCGCTAATTACACTTGGAATAATGTTTGGTGCGGTTCTTGTATCCGGTTTTGGTTTTGTTCGTCCAGGCTTAGCAGACATAAAACTGGGGGCAGATAAACCACCGGTTGAAGTTAACGGCGATCTAAATTCATTTTCACAAGCTTTTATTGAAGTTGCCGAAAAAGTAACGCCTTCAATAGTTCAAATAAATGTAGTTTCTACAAATTCAGGCGGAACGAGTGACTTTTTTAATTTTCCGTTTGGCGGAGAATCTCAGAGAGAGCAACAAGGGTCAGGCAGCGGAATAATTATTCGTGAAGATGGATATATTTTGACAAATAACCATGTTATTGAGAATGCGAAAAGAATTGAAGTAGTTTTAAACGATAAAAGAAAAATTGAAGCACAAATAATTGGTACTGACCCATTAACAGACCTCGGTGTTATTAAAATAAATGCGAACAATCTTCAAGTAGCATATTTGGGAAATTCTGATAACGCAAAAGTAGGTCAATGGGTAATGGCAATCGGTAATCCGCTTTCCCTATCTTCAACTGTAACAGCAGGTATTATTAGTGCTTTAAACCGTGGGCAGTTAAGATTAATAAATGACAGCTACGGAGTTGAGAATTTTATTCAAACAGACGCCGCAATCAATCCCGGTAATAGCGGGGGTGCTTTAGTAAATCTACAAGGCGAAGTTATCGGTGTTAATACGGCTATTGCAACAAGAACCGGCGGTTACATGGGATATGGATTTGCAATTCCAATTAATTTAGCTGCAAGTGTTGCCAAAGACCTTATTTCAAACGGGAAAGTTAGTCGCGGATATATAGGAGTACAAATTAGAGAAGTAGATGCCGCACTTGCTAAATCGCTCGGTATGGAAACACCAACCGGTGTAATTATTGAAAAAGTTGTAGAAGGGGGTTCGGCAGCAGCAGAGGATATCAAAAGGGGTGATGTAATATTAAAAATTGATAACCTTGAGGTTAGCCAACCAAACCAATTGCAGAGTTATGTGGCATCAAAAGTTGCCGGGTCAAAAGTTACTCTCACTCTTTGGAGAGAAGGTAAATCGATAGATAGAACCGTAACTCTCAAACCCCGTGAAGAAGATGCAACTGTAAAGCCGGTTGTTAATGATAATAGCGAAAAAGAGAAAGAAGCAACCGCCGAAACAATGAGATTTGAATCTCTTGGGGTTACCGTTAAAAATATGACTTCTACCGAGTTAAAAAGTGCCGATGTTAATCACGGCGTTGTTATTACAGAAGTTAAACCTTATAGTCTTTCTTTTGATCAAGGACTATCAAGAGGATGGATTATTGTGAAAGCAGACAAAAAGGATGTAAAATCAGTTAATGATTTTGAAAAATTGGTGAATTCTAAAAAAGGGCAGGCTCTTTTACTTGAGGTAACTGACGGGAAAGGAAATTTCCGTTTTGTTGGTTTAGAAGTACCAAACTAATAAATATTAGACCAAAGCCCGGAGTAATTCACCTCCGGGCTTTTTTTATTTAAATTATTTGTTGAAATTTATTAATGTCACATTTAAGATTTCTTACAGCAGGCGAATCACACGGTAAATCTCTCACGGTAATTATTGAGGGCTTGCCATCTAATCTTCCGTTTAATTTTGAACTTCTGAATTTAAGATTAGCTCAAAGACAGGAAGGGTACGGAAGAGGCGGTAGAATGAAAATTGAAAAAGATACTGCCGAAATAACATCCGGTGTTAGAAACGGGAAAACTCTCGGTTCACCCGTAGCTATTATAATTAAAAACAACGATTGGGAGAATTGGTCAGAAATTATGTCTGAATTTCCTTTTGAGATTCAACCCGGAAAAATTACTGTACCAAGACCCGGGCACGCTGATATGACAGGAGTTCAAAAGTATAATTTTTCCGATATCCGCAATTCAATTGAAAGATCGAGCGCGAGAGAAACAGCTGCAAGAACCGCCGCCGGAACAGTTGCCGAGATGTTACTAAATTTTTTTAATATCAAATTATTCAGCTTTGTTGAGTCAATTGGCGGAATTTACTCCGATTATGAATTTTATGCCAAACTTCTTACATCAAAAAATGAGCCCGCAATAACATTACTCGAACAACTTCAAGCTCTTGCAGATCAATCCGAATTAAAAATGCCTGATACAGAGCAAACTTTTACAATCATCGAAAAAATTAAAAACATTAAAAAAGCCGGTGATACATTAGGGGGTTCAGTAATTACCGCAGCTGTTAACCTTCCCCCGGGATTAGGCAGTTTTGTTCATTTTGATAGAAAGTTGGATGCAGCTATTGCATCTTCAATAATGTCAGTGAATGCGGTAAAATCTGTTACAATAGGCGGTGGAGATTACGGTTCAACTTTAACCGGGTCAAATTTCCATGATGAAATAATTTTGGAAAATTCTCGCTATTTACGAAATACTAATATGGCAGGCGGTATTGAGGGAGGTATCTCTACAGGAATGCCTGTTTTAGTAAGATCAATTATGAAACCCATTTCAACTTTAATGATGCCCTTGAAATCAATTGATCTAAAAAACAATTCAGAGATTGAAGCAAGAAGGGAGAGAAGTGATTTTGTTGCAGTTCCGGCGTATTCGGTTATTGCACGGGCGGCGCTTTCTTTCACTTTGGCTCAATTCTTTTTAGATAAATTTTCGGGTGACTCTATGGAAGAAATTGGCGACAATTTTTCTAATTTTAACAGTAAAATATTTTCAAGAATTCAAGAAAATTTCGGCGGATAAATGGTAAAAGTTAAAAAATTTGTATTCAACGAGTTTTATGAGAATACCTACATTCTTTACGATTCAAATTCAAAAGTGGCGGCAGTTATTGACCCGGGTTGCAGAGTTGATTCAGAAAAAAACGAACTCACTTTTTTTATTGATAGGGAAAAACTTCAGGTAAAGTACTTAATAAACACACATTGTCATTTAGACCATGTGTTCGGAAATAAGTATGTTAAAGAAAAATATACTCCGCTCTTTTATATCCCTGAAAAAGATTTACCGCTTTTATTAAATGCAAAGAAGCAGGGGGAGGCGTTCGGTGTAAGTGTTGAAGAATCTCCCTCGCCCGATGGTTTTATTGATAATTTGGAAAATTTAATTCTGGGTGAGAGTGAATTGAAGTTTTTATACACACCCGGGCATTCACCCGGTGAGTTTAGTATATACCTCAAGGATGAAGAAATTCTGATTGCAGGCGATGTTCTTTTTAAAGAGGGGATTGGGAGAACAGATTTATGGGGCGGAAATTACGATACTCTTATTCACTCAATTAAAACTAAGCTTTTAGTTTTACCGGAAAACACTTTAGTTTATAGCGGCCATGGAGAGGAGACTACAATTGGGTACGAAAAAAAGTACAACCCGTATTTAACTTAAAAGATTTGTGAGATAAGTTTCTAAAATTTTCTATATACTCTTTGTTGTTATCAAAATTCTTGCTAAGTTTCCTTAAACTTAAATAAGAATTTGTTATGAAAAAGATTTTATTCCTCACTTTTATATCCCTAACTTTTTTTACCCTCTATCCCCAAACAATACAGTATGATACCATTAGCCGGCTTCAGGTTGGAATGGGCATTTACCATACAAAAATTGTTGAGTACACACGGCCTTGGAGCATTAATGTTTTAGAAGTTGATTTAAATGTTTCTTACAACACAATTGAAACAGTTGCTTCAAATGACAGAATAACAGGATTCGAAAAAACATCAAGCATGGCAAGGAGAAGAAGTTTCCCCGGGCATACGGTTGTAGGAGCAATTAATGGTGACTTTTACGGCGGTAGCGGTACACCTATAAGTCTTCAAGCAAGGGACGGTAATGTGCTTGTGCCCCCAATCGATAAATCAATAATCGGTTTTAATAATCTTAAAAAGCCATTTTTATCAAGAGTATCACTTTCAGGTACGGTTAGTTCTCAAATTGGGGTGAGAAATATTAATACAATAAACGGAGTGAGAAGCACCGATTTCTTAGTTATTTATAACAAGTATTACGGTACTAATACCGCCACAAATAGCTTCGGTTCTGAATTAAGATTAAAACCTCTTACAAGTACGGTAATTAATGACACAATAATTTATGTAGTCACCCAAAAAATACAAAATGCTGGGAGTATGCCGTTAAATGATTCAACAATAGTGCTTTCGGGGCACGGTGCATCTGCAACTTTTGTTAATTTGCTCTCGGTGGGTGATACATTAAAGGTTGTAACCAAATTAAATAATTACAACACTTCAAACATGGTAATGCCGGGTATATTAGAAGCAATTGGTGGATTTCCTAGAATAATTAATAACGGTGTGAATTATGTTGACCAAGGATATCAAGAAGAAAACGGACCCTCGCACACTTACGAACTTCACCCTAGAACAGCAGCCGGATTTAATTCTGACAGCACTAAAATTTATTTTGTAACGGTTGACGGCAGGCAAACAATCTCGGCAGGAATGACTCTTAAACAATTAGCAGATTTTATGATTTTAATTGGGGTTCATCACGCCGTTAACTTAGACGGCGGTGGTTCAACAACAATGGTTGTTCGTGATTCCGTTGTAAATTCTCCATCAGACGGCGGTGGTGAGAGAACTGTAGCAAATGCTCTGTTAATCGTAAATTCCTCTCCACAAGGTACTTTAAATAATATAAAAACTTCACCTTCAAACATTAGGTTATACAGAGGTGAAACCATACAAATGAGAGTTTTTGGATTTGACGAGTATTTTAATCCCGTTCAGATAAATCAAGCACAAGTTGTATATACGGTAAATCCTTCACTTGGTTCTGTAAATAATAACGGAATGTTTACAGCATCTCAAACACCCGGAACCGGCTTTTTATACGCACAATATCTGAGCTTTAGGGATTCTGTTCCCGTATTTATAAAGGGGATACACAGGGTTGAAATGTCACCTGTTGAAGCGGTTACCGATAAAAGCAGACCTATTCAATTCACCGTTAAATCATTTGATATAGACGGAGTAATCAGACCCGTTGCCCTAACAGAAATGACTTGGACTGTTACAGATGTTAATATCGCTTCAGTAAATTCTTCCGGGGTTGTAACCGGTAAAAACGAAGGTGTTACGAGTGTAATTGTTGAGTATCAAGGAGTGAAAGATACTTCGGTTGTTACAATTGAGATAGGAGAAGGTACATCACTCATTCAGTCGTTTGATAGTCTTCAAGGGTTCATTTTAGGGGGTGAAAATATAAATTTAGCTCAATCGAACATTTCACTTTCGTCTTCAATTAAAACGGAAGGGTTAAATTCTCAAAAATTAAACTACAATTTCACTTACAATTCAACAGTAACTGCTTGGGCATATATAAAAACTGATTTACGAATTTTTGGCGTACCTGATACTATTTTGATGGATGTTAGGTCAAACGGGCAACAACATCATGTAACCTATCTGGTGACTGACGAAAACGATGAGAAATTCCGGATAACTATGCCATATTTTGTAACTGATTCGGCAATTTTCAAAGAGACCTCAACAGCTGTTTCAAGAATTGCACAGGTGAATCCCGGTTCATCGTTATATTTTCCTTTGAGATTAAAAGAAATACAAGTCAGACTCGGTTCTTCCAGAATAAACGGGCAACTTTACACGGGTGAAATTTATTTTGATAATCTAAGGTTAGTTTATCCTAGTGCTATAGTTAGCATAACAGACCCCGGATTAATGCCCGAGTCAGATTTCTTAAGTAGAAATTATCCAAATCCGTTTAATCCGGCTACAAAGATAAAATTTGCAATTAAAGAGGAATCTGACATAAAACTATCGATATTTAATTCATTAGGAGAAGAAGTAGAAGTTTTAATCCGGGGAACGGTCTCACCGGGGTATTACGAAGCAGAATGGAGAGCAGATGCTTTCCCTTCGGGTGTTTACTTTTACAGACTTCAAACTCCAAAACAGGATTTAACGGGTAAAATGATGCTATTAAAATAGTATCTTTTTGCTTGATAACCGGAATAGCCGGTACATTATCATTAAAGCGGGCAGGTGTTAAATGAGCTCAGACCAATTAAGTGGAATTAATTCAAATTTTCCGGAAACAGAGCAAATGCCTCTTTTATTTTTAGGACACGGTAGTCCTATGAATGCAATAGAAGAGAATGAATTTGTGAGAGGTTGGAGAGTAACCGGCGAAAAAATTCCTAAGCCTGCTGCCGTTTTGTGTATCTCGGCACATTGGGAAACAAACGGAACATTGGTTACAGCTATGGAAAAACCACGCACAATCCACGATTTCGGGGGGTTTCCTCATGCATTATTTGAAGTACAGTATCCTGCACCCGGCAACCCGGATTTGGCTAAATCTCTTAGTGATGGTGTTAAAAATACGGAAGTGAAAGAGGATCTTTTATGGGGGCTTGACCATGGTTGCTGGAGCGTAGTCAAACATCTTTACCCAAATGCCGATGTACCTGTTTTACAATTAAGTTTAGATTATAGAAAAAGTCCGCGTGACCACTATGAGTTAGCAAAAGAGCTTTCTTCACTTAGAAAGAGGGGTGTTCTTATATTAGGAAGCGGTAATTTGATCCACAATTTAAGATTAATAGAATGGAGAAGACTTTCAGAGCCGGATTATACTTTTGACTGGGCTGAGTCTGCAAAAGAAAAACTTCAAAATTTAATTAAAAATGATGACCACAATTCGCTAATTAATTATGATTCGTTGGGTACTGATGTAAAATTGTCAATTCCCACACCGGAACACTATCTTCCTTCGTTATATATTTTGGCTTTGAAAGGCGAAAGTGAATCTATTTCATTCTTTAATGATAAGACAGTAGGGGGTTCTGTAGCAATGACCTCCTTTAAAATTGAATAATAACAGAATTCTTCTCTTTTTAAAAGAGAGAATTTCCGGGAAAAATTTCTAATTTGAGAGAGTTTAATTTGGGTTTTGAAAAATGATTGAATCCTTTTTTTGCTTGAACTCTCAAATCAGGAATAAAATTAGAGTATTTTGGAAATATTAATTTACATTGCGGCAATTATTGCGGGACTTATCATGGGTCTTACCGGTGCAGGCGGGTCAATACTTTCTGTTCCGGTATTTACATATTTGGCAAAAATTGATGTAGTTACCGCAACTGCATACTCTCTATTTGTTGTAGGTTTAACTGCTTTTGCAGGAACATTAACGCACCTAAAAAGAAAAACCCTCAGAATAAAAGAAGGCTTGTATTACGGTATCCCTTCCGTTATATCAATAATTTTAACGAGAGAATACTTTGTACAACACCTGCCTGAAATTTTTGTAAAATTTAACGGTTATGAAATTACAAAACAAAATTTTTTAATGGGGCTGTTTTCAATTTTTATGATAGCCGCCGGGTTATCAATGATAAAAGAAAAAAAAATTGCCGTTGAAGAAAATAACCCTGAAATAAATCTATTAAGCCTTTCATTGCAAGGTTTACTTTTGGGAGTGGTTATGGGACTTCTTGGAGCTGGAGGTGGTTTTTTAATTGTTCCGGCGTTGGTTCAAATTGCAAAAATGCCCATTAAATCTGCAATTGCAACCTCAATGATGATTATTTCGGTAAATGCGTTTTCCGGTTTTTTTGGTAGTATTCAGTTTGTAGAGATAAATTGGGGCTTTTTAATTTCTTTTGGTGCCTTGATGGTTGCAGGTGTGATTGCCGGCTCAATTTTTTCGACAAAAATTAATGCAAAAATTTTGAAACCTGCCTTCGGTTATTTCATCATACTAATATCAATATTAATAATTTATAAGGAATTCATCAATTAAGGAGAATTATGTTTAAAAATTTGTTTTCGAAATCTGAACCTATTAAAAATCTGAGCCCAAAAGAATTTGAAGCCGGTTTTAAAGGGAATAAAAATGCAGTGATTTTAGATGTTAGAACTGTTGGCGAATATTCGCAAGGATACATTCCTAATTCAATAAATATTGATATTATGAGTCCCAAATTTATGACAGAAGTTGAAAAGTTTGATAAAAGCAAAGAGTTTTATATATACTGCAGAAGCGGTAGCAGAAGTTATCAAGCTTGTGCCCAAATGTTGAGAGCCGGGTTTACAACAGTTTATAACCTTGACGGTGGAATTATGGACTGGAGAGGCGAGGTAAAAAGATGAATTTTATAAATATAAAGGGAGTAAAATAATGTTCTTTAAGCACATTTACGAACCCGGTTTAGCACACGCAAGTTATTTAGTTGGTTGTCAAGCTACCGGAGAAGCAATTGTTATTGATCCTAAAAGAGATATTCAGGACTACCTAACCATTGCAGAACAAGAAAAAATGAAAATCACAAAAATTGCCGAAACTCACATTCACGCCGATTTTCTTTCAGGTTCGCTTGAACTTGCTAAAGCTACCGGTGCCCAAATTTTTGCGAGTGATGAAGGGGGAGCTGAGTGGCAGTATGAATTTGATCATGTCGGTTTAAAAGACGGTAATACCTTCATGGTCGGTAATCTCAAATTTGAGGTTTTACATACACCCGGTCATACACCTGAACATATCTCATTTTTATTAACCGATACTCCTGCATCTAATCAACCAATTATGATTTTTACGGGAGATTTTGTCTTTGTCGGAGATGTAGGGAGACCTGATTTACTCGAAAAGGCAGCCGGTTATATTGGCACTAAAGAGGCAGGTGCAAAACAGATGTTTCAGTCGTTAAAAAAATTCAAAGCATTATCTGACCATATTCAAGTTTGGCCCGCACACGGAGCAGGTTCTGCATGCGGTAAAGCTTTGGGTGCAGTACCGAGTTCAACAGTTGGGTATGAGAAGCTTGTGAATTGGGCATTAGGTTATGATAATGAAGAAGAATTTGTTGTGGCATTATTAGAGGGGCAACCTGAGCCACCTAAATATTTTGCCATGATGAAAAAATTGAATAAATCTAATAGAAATGTTCTTTACCCCGTTCCTGAAACTCAACCTTTAAGTATTGAAGAGTTTTTAGTGGCAAAAGAAAAAGGGTATAAGATTATTGATACGAGAAACAAAATTTCATTTGCCGGCGGACATATAAACGGTAGCATCAATATTCAAGATAATTCTGCTTTTTCAACATGGGCAGGTTGGTTGTTAAGCTACGAAGAGCCATTTATTCTAATTGCTCCTTCACACCGTATAAATCAGCTTAGAACTGCGCTATTGAGAATCGGTTTAGATAATATTTCCGGATATTTACCTGATATAGAAATACTCACCAACGCAGGAATGGAATTAGAGACTTTAAATCAAATTACTGCAGATGAGCTTCATTCAAATCTTGACAAATTTAACATTTTAGATGTTAGAAATGAAAGTGAAAGAATTTCGGCAAGAATCAAGGATTCGCAATTTATTTTTGCAGGTTACATTGTTGAAAACGCATTTAAAATTGACAATTCGAAACCTGTTGTCGTTCATTGTGCCGGAGGCGATAGATCCTCAATTGCAGCAAGTATTCTCCAATGCATGGGATATAAAAATATTATAAACCTTACAGGAGGTATAAATGCTTGGATTTCTCACGGCTTTGATGTTGAAAAGGGAATAGAATTGGTTGAAGAAGTTTCAACCGAATAATCTAAGGTTATGATTAAAATAAAAACCCGCTGTTTACGGCGGGTTTTTTAATTTATATCTTAATCGATTAGTTTTTGCAAATTAGACTAAGAATTTAATAACTACAAAACCGCCTATTAACAATACCGTAAATGCTATTGCCAATAAATCAAAATATTTATCGATAAATGCTTTGATGGTATCTCCGAATTTCCAAATTAAAAAGGAAACCAAGAAGAACCTTGCCCCACGACTTACAATAGATGCAATTATGAACAATGGCATGTTAATGATAAATGCACCGGCGGCAATAGTGAATACCTTATAAGGTATTGGAGTAAAACCGGCAGTAAAAATTATCCAAAAATTATATGCTTCAAATAAATCTTTGATATTCCAGAATACTGCCTCTTTGAAGCCCGGTATGTAAGTAAAAAAGAAAAGTGCAAACGATGAAAATTGATTATCTCCGGTCCACCAAACAAAATAACCGATAGCATACCCAAGTAATGCTCCCGCAACCGAACCAAAAGTACATAGTCCTGCAAAAGTAAATGCTTTTTTTCTTGCTCCCAATACTAATGCAATTAACAGTGCATCAGGAGGAATAGGAAAAAAAGATGATTCCATAAAAGCTAAAATTAAAAGTGCAGGTGCACCGTAAGGGGTTTCTGCCCAATGCAACACCCAATCATAGAGTTTTCTTACTAATTTCATAATATCCGTTTTTATTTAAAATAACTTGCTAATAAAGTGTAAATTCACTTATTTTCCAAATCACTTTTTATTAAAATCAGTCAATTATGTCAGAGAATAAAAACCGTATTCTTTCGTTAGATGTTTTCAGAGGAATCACAATTATCGGAATGATTCTTGTAAACAATCCCGGAACATGGAGTTCAATTTATCCCCCCTTAAAACACGCAGCTTGGCACGGTTGCACACCAACTGATTGGATCTTTCCCTTTTTTCTTTTTATTGTAGGTGTTTCTATTGATATCTCACTGAACAAACGAAAAGAAAGAGGTGATGATAAAACAAAATTAATTATTGGAATTGTCAGAAGGGCAGCTATTCTGATTTTGCTCGGGTTATTGCTCACAACTATTCCGAAATTTGACTTATCAATAATAAGAATACCCGGCGTTTTACAAAGAATAGGAGTTGTCTATTTAATAGCGGCAACTCTTTTTTTATACACAAATTTGAGACAGCAAATAATTATTGGTTCAGTGATTCTTATAGGATATTGGTTGTTGATGACACTTGTTCCTGTTCCCGGAGTTGGCTATGCAAATTTAGAACCGGGCACAAATTTAGCTGCTTGGGTAGATTCTAAACTACTCGCCGGGCACATGTGGTCTGTTACAAAAACTTGGGATCCTGAGGGAATTCTTTCAACTTTTCCTGCTGTAGTTTCCACTATTTCCGGTATGATGTTAGGTGCGTGGTTAAGAAAGGAACAAGAACCTTACAATCGAACAGTGTGGATTTTTGTAGCAGGTGTTTTAGCTTTAGTTGCGGGTGAATTTTGGGGTATTTTCTTCCCGCTAAATAAATCATTATGGACAAGTTCTTATGTAATTTATACTTCGGGAATAGCGGCAATATTTTTTGCAATGTGTTACTGGATTGTGGATGTGATAAATGTGAAATTTTGGACTTATCCCTTTGTTGTTAGCGGAATGAATGCTATTCTTATATTTTTTGGTTCCGGCTTGATGGCAAAGTTTTCGTTTCTAATAAAAGTTACAATTGCCGAAGGAAAAGAAATATCACTGCAAGGTTATCTGTTTACAACATTTTTAAAACCTTATTTTACGCCTGAAAACGCCTCATTAATTTATGCCCTGCTATTCACTTTTGTGTGGTTTGTGATCGCTGCCATTTTTCACAGGTTTAAAATTTTTCTCAAGGTGTAACTCAGAAATATTAGAGTGGAATTCATCTTTGATTTGTTTCGAAAAAGACGGTTTAATATTGGCTTCAATTACAACGCTTTTACTATTTTCGGTAAAAGCCGCGAGATGAGAGGGGAAATCGGTTAAAGAATTTGCCTGTTTATACTCAATTCCAAACGCTTTAACCAAGCTTTTAAAGTTTGAAATAGCCGGAGTTCTAAAGTATTCTTCAAATATTTCGGTATCTTGACTCACAGGCAGGTAGTCAAACAGGGCTCCTCCTTGGTTGTTTATTACAATAATTAAAACTTTTAAATTAAATTTTTTGATTAAATGTAAAGCAGTTAAATCGTAGAAAAAGCTGAGATCTCCCGTAAAAATTACGGATGCCTCCTTTTTTGCAGCTGCTACACCTAATGCAGTAGATAGAATACCGTCAATACCGCTTGCACCTCTGTTCACAAAAACCTTTACACTACCAGGCAACTTCTTTGCGAAAGTATCAAAATCTCTAACAGGTAAACTGTTTGAAATAAAAAGATTTGAATTTACCGGAAGATTACTCGAAATTTTATTAATTATTCCGGCTTCTGTGAGCTCATTAAGTGGCTCATAACCGGTTATAAACTCAGAAATTGATTCGTCTAAATACTGTAAGTACTGAATAAAATACTTTTCGTCTTCAATTAAATGTTCATCGCTATTTTTCTTATTTGTAGAATTAGAAAATTTTGTTCCAATATATTCATCTATATTTGTTAAAAATTCCAAAAATTGAGTGGGATTTGCGGTGTTTTCTTTAGATTGAATATCATTTAATATTTCAAATACTTGTTCACAAAACTGTTCGAGAGTTGCGGGTATTTGAATAAAATGTTTGTTATAAGGGTCGTTTAAACCTTCACCCTTATACACGGCGTAAGTTGTAATCTTGGATTGATTAAAAAGTAGCTCTGCGCCTTTTGAGGTCGGATTTTTGCCGAATAGAATTGCCTTAGAAATATTTAAGGATTTCCTAATTTTTTCATTTCTCAAAATTACATCGGGATACCTAAGAATATTTTCGCCTGAATTTTCAAATCTTAAACCGGATGAAATATCTGCAAAAACCGGTGCATTCAATTGTGACGACAATTTTTTTATGCATTCTGCTTCAATTTCTGTTAGCGGATCAGACCCCGTAAAAATTGCGAACCTATTCGGCATTCCTTCTAAAAGTCTGTATATTAATTTTTTGTGGTTTTCGATGTTTGAAAAAATGAATTTAGGCTGCCCTGAATATTTTTTTATCAAAAAATGAATTTCGTTGATAAAATCAGTATCAACGCTACAGTTTAGTGAAAAATCTTCTAATGGTTTTTCAAAGCGGAAGTTTATGTGAACCGGGCTGAACCCGTGAGTACTAAAACGGTTAAAAGCACTCGTCGTAAATTTTAAAAGCTTATCAAAAAATTTTATGTCAATCAGCGGAATATCACAATCAAAAAACTCTGATGTATGATTACTGAAAAGATTCTTTTGATTGATAGTTTGGTTTACTCCCTTGCCTGTAAGATATTCCGGGCGGTCGGCAGTGCAATAAATTAAAGGTAAATTTGAATTGGCAGCTTCAACTAAAGCAGGGTGAAGGTTAGCAACTGCTGTTCCGGATGTAGTAACTACTATTACGGGCTCTTTTAATCTTTTTGATAATCCTAACGCAAAAAATCCCGATGACCTCTCGTCAAGAATTACAAATTTGCGAAAATAGTCATCCTTTGCGAATGCAGTAGTAAGTGGTGTGCTTCTTGAACCGGGAGAAATACAGACATTTCTGATGTCATACTGTTTTAATATTTGAGTAAAAACAACAGAAAGAAAGTAATTGATATTATAGTTCACTTTTGATTAAACCTTTGATAGCGAGTAATTTTGCTTCAGTTTCGTAATATTCTAATTCAGGATCTGAATCCATCATTATTCCGCCCCCGGCATAAAGAAGAGCTTTATTTTCTTTTATAAGTGCACATCTGATACAAACGGAAAAATCCCAATCACCGTTTAAAGTAATAAACCCTGAAAATCCGCCGAAAAAACCTCTTTCGAAATTCTCAAGTTCACTTATAAGATTTATTGCTGTCTCTTTTGGAAAACCCGAAAGTGCCGGAGTAGGGAACAGTTGAAAAATCAGTTCTTCATGGTCTATATCATCTAATAATTTTGCGACAATCGGAGTTTGAAGATGATACACCGAACGCAGTTTTTTAATTTCGGGAATTTCATTATAGCTTACCGAATTTACGAATTTTTGAATTCTCTCTAAAATAAAATCTCGAACTATTGTGTGTTCTTTAAGATTTTTTGAAGTTCTTAACAATTCGTTAAGCCTTTGATTGTCAACATCTGCAGGAATACTTCCGGCTAATGCCTCTGTAAATATTTCTCCGCCGGTTTTTTTTATCAATGTTTCGGGGGTTACAGTTAAAAAAGCAGATTGACCATTTTTAATTAGAATGGTATTACAATTTTGATATGTTGATTTAGCTTTGCTTAAAATTTTTGTGATTTTGCAATAATCAAAGTCAATAACCTCACGCCTGCATAAAACAATTTTTTCTAATTTTCCCGAAGAAAGATAGCTGATGCCTCTATTGAGCATTTGAAAGTAAATATTTTCCGGAGTCGTGAGACTATCATCAATTTGACAAAAGATAGTGGAATGATTTTCAGAATTAAGATGAAACAACTCTTTATCAAATTCAACTTTATAAAAATTGTCTTTTGTTCTGATATAGATGTATTCAAAAATCAGAATGTTGGATGTTTCAAAATTACTCCAAATAGGTTCTTTTATTTTGTCCGGAAATTTTTGGTAATAAATTAAAAATGGAATTTGAACAGCTGATAAGTTTAAGAAGTTTTTTACCTGAATTGATTCAAGAATTTGTTTTAAATCCGTTTTATCAATTGACTGAAATCTTTTTGTTTTCCCACAGGCAAAAAATTCGAAAGAATTAGAGGGGGAAGAAAAGAAATAGAAGTTTTTTTGAGTTACAGCTTTTTCAAGTGAAGTAAAATACTCAAATTCTGTAATTAAATAATTTTTCATTGAAAGGGAATTAGAAAATTGATTTTTTTAATATAAAGAAAAATTCTGAACCTTCGTTTAATTTACTAACCACTCCCACTTTACTTTCATGAGCTTCGAGTAAATGTTTTACAATAGCTAAACCCAGACCTGTTCCGCCAACCTCTCTTGAACGGGCTTTATCAACACGGTAAAATCTTTCAAAAATGCGCGGAATATCTTCTTCTGAAATTCCTATTCCGGTATCTTTTATCCTTATATTTACTAAATTATCCTCTTCCTCAACTAATATTTCAACTGAACCTTGATTTGTGTACTTTAGCGCATTTTGAAGTAAATTTGTGAAAACCTGTTTTAATCTGCTTTTATCTCCGTAAACCTGCAAGCCTTTTCTAATTTCTCCGGCTGAAAGTGTGATAGATTTATTAGAAGCCATATCACTAAATTCATAGATAATCTCTTCGATAAATGCTTTTAGATTAAAATATCTTTTGCTTAGTTTCATTTCACCTGATTCAATCATAGAAATTCCGATTAAATCTTCAACTAAACTGTTTAAATTTTCGGTGTGTTCATAAGCTCTTTTAAGGAAATGACCGCTAACTTTTTCGTCCTTTATTGCTCCGTCAAGAAGTGTTTCAATATACCCGCTTATCGCAAATATCGGAGTTTTTAGTTCGTGAGAGACATTTCCGAGAAACTCCTTTCTAACTCTCTCCAATTTAACTAACATTTCAATATCGGCTTGAATTTTATCGTACATTAATTTTATTTCAGTTTCAATATCCGTTAAACCTTCATTAAGGGTAATTTCAGAAGAATTTTTATAAGTGTGTTTTGTAATGTTTGAAAAAACATCTTTTATTAGAGCTATATCTCCGCTTCTCTTTTTACCTATAAAATAAAAATGAAATAGAGATAAGAGGAAGACAATACAAGTTAACAGAATAGAAGTGAAACTAAAGCCGTCAAAAATTAAAATTATTAATATGACAGAAAAAGAATAAAGAAGAAATTCTTTTTTATACCTTGAAGCAGCTTGAAAACTTTTTTTTAGTTTAAGAGAATTCTTTAAAACGATAGCCGACACCTTTAATAGTTTCTATTAATTCAGGATGATTTGGTATCTTTTCTCTTATTTTTCTAATGTGAACATCAACGGTGCGGTCAACTACAAAAACATCGGAACCCCACACTTCTTTGAGCAATATCATTCGTGTGAAAACAATGCCGGGGTTTCGGGTCAAGAAAAAGAGTAATTCAAATTCTTTTCGAGGGAAAATCTTTTCTTCTCCGTCAATTTTCACGATATATCTTTCCCTGTCAATATAAACGGGACCGTAACTTATAACAATATCATCAGAAGGAGGATTATCCACAACCGAAGAATTTTTAATTACGGATTTAACCCAGGCAATTAACTTTTTATGCGATATAGGTTTGGTTATATATCCGTTAGCCCCTAAATTCATTCCTATTACTTCATCAACTTCAGAACTTTTTGCAGTGAGGAATATGACGGGAGTGTTTTCAATACCCTTAGTTTCTCTAATTTTTTTACAAACTGCGTAACCGTCTAATTTTGGGAGCATTATATCTAATAGCACCAAATCAGGCTTTTCTTTCATCAGATTGAGGGCAGACTCACCGTCATTTGCCGAAATGACATCAAAATCTTCTTTCAGCAAATTATATGTTAGCGTTTCAACAATACTTTCTTCATCATCTACAACAAGTATCTTTTTTTTCATGGTTATTTATATCCTATTTCAGATTTTGCGGAAGCTGATTTATACATACTCTCTATTACACCCATACGGGAAACAGCTTCAACAGCAGATGAAAGTACCGGATTAAGACCCTTAATTGCACCTATAAAGTGATTAAGTTCATTTACAAACGATTTTTCGTAAAGTTTTCTTGAATTTTCTTGTTTGAAAGGCGTTAATTCAACGGTTTGTCCGTCAATAATTTTGGTAATTTTGAATGGATTTAACGAAGCCTTACCTTTTGAACAATAAATTTCAAAAATAAACGAATCTTCATTTGAAGAGTGTACCCAACTTGTTTCCATTGATATTACGGAATTTGGTACTGCCCTGATAAAACTGACAGAAGAATCTTCTAAAACTTTGTTATCAATAAAGTGATTGGCAGTAGATACCGATATTATTTCCGGGAAGTTTAACATCCAAAGCGAGAGGTCTAAAATTGCAATCCCCAAATCAAGGATTACGCCTCCTCCTGCTTCTTCTTTATTGCTGAACCATTTTCCCGCTGAACTTTGGGTTCTGTGCCAATGAGCTTTAACCAAATAGGGATCACCGAGATCACCCGAGTTAATAATGCTCTTTAACATCATTACATCGGGTCTGTACCTCATATTCATTCCTACCATCGCTAAAACTTTGTGCTTAATTGCTGCTGACGAAATAACTTTAGCTTCTTCGCGTGATTTTGCAACCGGTTTTTCGACAAAGATATTTAAGCCTGCTTCAATACAATCTAAAGCAATAACTTTATGTGATATTGTGGGAGTAGCTATGATTACCGCATCTAAGTCAACCATTTTGATCATTTCGCGATAATCAAGGAAAGATTTTTCTATCCCAAATTTTGAAGTTATGTTTTTAAGAGTGTTTCTGTTAATATCTGCAACAGCCGAAATTGTAACTTCTTTGTTCTTAGACAAAAGAGGGAGGTGATTGAGCTGGGTAATATTACCGAGCCCAATTATTCCTAATTTAATTTGATTGGAATCTGTCAAACTAAAACCTTATCAATATGAGTTCCGGATTCAACAAAATTTTTAACATTTTTTGCAATTCCTTGAGGGTCAATTTCTAAAATTCTGTGTAATTCTTCCTGAGTTCCATGGTCAATAAAATGATCGGGTAAACCAATTCTGAGAACATCGTTTTTGTACCCTTTCTCTGCCATATATTCAAGTACTCCGCTTCCAAATCCGCCTACTAAAGAGCTCTCCTCCAAAGTGACAATTTTAGTAAAACGGTTAACTACATCGTCAATGGCTTTTGTGTCTAAGGGTTTAACAAATCTCATATTAACTATTTCAGGTTCAATACCATCTGCTTTGAGCAATTCAGCAGCCTTTAAACTGTAATCAACCATGTTACCTACAGCTAAGAGTGCAACATCGTTTCCTTTTTTTACTGTTTCGGATTTTCCGATTTCAAGAATTCTGAATCCGGGGAGTATTTCAACTCCGAGCGCATTACCTCTAGGGTATCTTATTGCAACGGGACCTTTTTTATATTCAATAGCTGTGTAAAGCATATCTCTCAATTCTGCTTCATCTTTAGGTGCCATAATAACCATTGAAGGGATCATTCTAAGATATGTCAAATCTAATGCACCGTGATGAGTTGGTCCGTCAGCGCCAACTAAACCGGCTCTATCTAATACAAAAACCACATGTAACTTTTGAAGGGCAACATCGTGAACAATGTGATCAATAGCTCTTTGTAAGAAAGTAGAGTAAATAGCTACTACGGGAATTACGCCTTCGGTAGCCATACCTGCAGCAAAAGTAATTGCATGTTCTTCGGCAATACCTACATCTATATAATTATTTGGGCATCTGTCTTGAACAATATTTAAACCGGTGCCATCAGGCATTGCAGCAGTAATAGCGGAAATACTCGGATTAATTTCGATTATCTCGGCTAATGTTTCACCAAATATTTTTGTATAAGCCGGGGGAGTTGGTCCGGCTTTATAAGCCTTGCCCGTTAATTTATCAAAGGGCGTTGAAGCATGGAGCCTTTGAGTGTGAGCTTCGGCAGGGGCGTAACCTTTCCCTTTCTGGGTAATTGTATGAATTAAAATTGGACCGTTTAGTTCTTTAGTTAGCTCAAAAATCTTGATAAGTTGGTGGAGATTATGCCCGTTAATTGGTCCAAAATACCTAAATCCGAGTGCTTCAAAGAGCATTCCGGGAGTGATAATAGATTTAATTCCCCCCTCAACCCTTCCGGCAATTTTTCTTAGACGGTCACCAAAAGAATCCATTTTGCCGGTTAAATCCCAAACATAACCTTTAACTTTATTGTATTCAGGGTTGGTTATAAGATTAGTGAAATAGTTGGAAAGTTGCCAAACATTAGGGGCAATCGACATATTATTATCATTAAGCACAACTGTAAGGTCAGCCTTATAATGCCCGGCATTATTCATTGCCTCGTAAGCCATACCGCCTGTCATAGCACCGTCACCAATAATAGCCACAACCCTTTTATTTTTACCGGTGTATTTATTAGCCATTGCCATACCTAAAGCGGCTGAAATAGAGGTAGAAGCGTGACCTGCTCCAAATGTATCGTATTCACTTTCGGCTCTTTTAAGAAATCCTGAAATGCCGTTTAATTGTCTAATTGTGTGTAAACGGTCTTTTCTACCGGTTAATATTTTATGAGGATAGGCTTGATGACCGGTATCCCAAACAATACAATCTTCGGGAGTATTAAAAACTTTATGAAGTGCTACGGTGGTTTCAACAGTTCCGAGCCCTCCTCCAAAGTGCCCGCCTACTTCAGAAATTACATCAATCATATATTGGCGAACATCGGTGCAGAGCTGTTTTAACTCAGAAGTGGAAAATTCCCGGAAGTCAGCCGGTACATTAACTTTAGAAAGCATGGGATACAATTGTGAATCCATTAAATTAAAAACTCCGTAAATTAATCAGTTTGATTGAAATCAGCGGCGAGTTTACCGCGTAATTCCGTTATTTTAAGTTCTGCGTTTTGAAGCGTAGAAAGGCAATCTTGTGACAGTTTAACCCCTTCTTCATAAAGATCGATTGCTTTTTCGAGGTCAATTTCTTCATTGTCAAGTTCTTGTGAAATATCTTCGAGACGCTTAACTTTATCTATAAACTTCAAATCAGGTGTCTTTTGTTTCATAATTCTTTAAAATTTTTATTTTTTTATCAAAAAAGTTTATTGTTAGATCTTTTTTACTGTTTAATTGACCGTAATTTTTAACTATTTTTTCTTCTTGAGTTAAATAAACGAACCCTCTTTTTAATATTTTTTTCGAATCTGAAGCTTTGATATTAGAATAAAGCAAGTTTACTCTGTTTTTAATAAATTCGATTTTTGATATCATTAAATTATCTATTTTTTCAATCAAATAATCAACTCTTTGTGAGTTAATCTTCAGAATTCCTAAAGGAATTTTAGCACCCGAAGCCTTAGAATACGATTCTACGAGTTTTTTATACCTTCTTAAAATTGAATCTATTTCATCCGAAGTAGAATCAAGAAAATTTTCGATAAAATTCTTATAATCAATATAAGTATTACTTGTCAATAATTCCATAGCTGCGGTAGGTGTAGCGGCTCTAAGGTCAGCAACAAAATCGGCAATTGTTGTGTCTGATTCATGTCCGACAGCTGAAATCACAGGAATTTTAGAATTAAAAATTGCTCTTGCCGTTATTTCTTCATTAAAAGCCCAAAGATCTTCAATTGAACCCCCGCCTCTTCCGGCAATAATAACATCAACATCATTTTGTTTGTTTAACAATTCAATTCCGGAGGCAATACTTTCAGCCGCACCCTCACCTTGAACCTTAGTATTAACAAGAACAAGTTCAAGAAGGGGCATTCTTCTTTTAGCTACGGCAATCATATCTCTGATAGCTGCACCGTCAAGGGCGGTTACAATCCCAACTTTTAGAGGAAAGGAGGGTAAAGGTTTCTTATATTTAGCGTCAAACAAACCTTCAAACCTCAATTTTTCTAACATTGCTTGATATGCTTGGTAAAGCGCCCCTATACCGTCCGGCAAAATTTCTAAAGTATCTAGTTGATAAGTACCCCTGGGAGGATAAACTGTAATTCTACCTTTAAGAATTACTTGTATTCCGTCTTTAATTAAAAATCTAACTCGTTTATTGTTACTACCCCACATTGCACAATTTAGCGATGCTTCCGAATCTTTAAGAACAAAATACCAATGCCCGGATCCCTGTTGGTTTTTGAAATTCGAAATTTCTCCCTTTACGGAAATTTTATCAAACCCGCTTTCTAAACTCTTTTTTATTTTGCCCGTTAAATGACTTACTGTGAGAATATTTTCTTGAAGCAAAAAATTACCTAAAATTTCGATAGAATGTTGTGCATCATGCACAACGAGTCTGCCGCAAGCACAAATGCTTTTGTGTGATGCTGAATCCTGCAATGTGAGCGGGGGCATGTAGAATATGTAGACAAGCCCAACAAAACATAACTGAACACAACCTGACCGAACACAAAACTATCGAACACTAAATCATTGAACATTAAATAGTCGAACAAGGTGGGGTGCATCAAGGTGTCAAGCAAAGATCGTGGAACCCAAAGTGGCAGTACATCGAACAATTCGTCTATTCCTGCACCAAGTGATTTGGCGTTGTGGTATCCGCGTCCGGCGGCGCAATGGGTAGAAGCCTTGCCCATTGGCAACGGGCGATTGGGGGCCATGGTCTTTGGTGGGATTGGGCGCGAACTTTTGCAATTGAATGAGGATACTTTGTGGTCGGGCAATGGGCCACACGCATGGAACAATCCACATGCGCTCGATGTTTTGCCCCAGGTGCGGCGTTTGTTGCTGGCGGGTGAGTATGAGGCGGCGAATGAGCTTTGTAAGCAGATGCAAGGGCCATTTACCGAGTCGTATCAGCCGTTGGGCAATCTTGTGTTGACATTTGATTCGTTGGTGGATGCGTGGGTGAGTGATGTGCCGACGGATTATCAACGTTCGCTCGATTTGCATACGGCTGTGGCGACGACGCGTTTTGTGGTGGATGGGGTGACGTATACGCGCGAATGTTTTGTGAGCGCGCCGGATCAGGTGATTGTGGTGCGCTTGAGCGCGGATCAACCTGGCAAGATTTCGTGTACGGCTACGCTAGAGAGTTTACACCCCGCGCAGTTGACTGATAATGGCGCACAAAGTTTGTCGATTGCGGGGCGTGCGCCGTCGCATGTTGTCCCCAACTATGACAATATGCCGAACCCGATTGTGTATACAGCGGATGGGGGCATTGCCTTTGATCTGCGGCTGCAAGCCATTGCCGAGGGAGGACAGGTAACAGCGAGCGCACAAGGGGTGCGTGTGGAAAATGCGGACGCGGCAACACTGATTTTGGCGGCTGGAACGAGTTTCAACGGTTATCAAAATGCGCCCAGCCAGTCGAAGATTGTGCCGTCGGCCAGGGCTGCACACGATTTGGCCGCGGCTAGCCAACAACCCTATGCAACCTTGCGCGCACGGCATGAAGCAGATTATGGCGCGCTGTTTGGCCGCGTGACACTCGATTTGGGAACGACTGCGGCGGCACAACTGCCTACGGATGAGCGTATTCGTCAGTGGCACGATCATGATGATCCGCATTTTGTGACGTTGCTCTTTCAATATGGCCGCTATTTGTTGATCTCCTCTTCGCGACCAGGGAGCCAACCCGCTAACTTGCAGGGGATTTGGAATGAGCATATTCGCCCGCCGTGGAGTTCGAATTACACGATCAATATCAACACACAGATGAATTATTGGCCTGCGGAAGTGGCGAATTTGGCTGAGTGCCATTTGCCACTCTTCGAGATGATTCGCGAGTTGAGCGAGACTGGGGCCAAGACTGCGGCGACCAATTATGGCTGTCGCGGGTGGGTGGCACATCATAATACTGATTTGTGGCGACAGAGCGCACCCGTGGGCGATTTTGGCCGCGGCGATCCAGTGTGGGCGCACTGGTTGATGAGTGGCGGCTGGTTGTGCCAGCATTTGTGGGAGCATTTTGCCTTTGGCCGTGACGAGCAGTTCTTGCGCGAACAGGCTTACCCGTTGATGCGCGAGGCGGCACAATTCTATTTGGATTGGCTGTATGAAGGGCCAGATGGCTTTTTGATGAGTGGGCCTTCGACTTCCCCCGAGAACCCGTATACGACTGCTGATGGGCAACACGCGGCGGTTTGTAATGGTTCGACAATGGATATGATGATTATCTGGGATCTCTTTACAAATTGTATTGAGGCTTCAGAAATTTTGGGTATTGATGCTGAATTCCGCCAAGCCATTGAATCTGCACGCCAGAAGTTGCGACCGCTGACTATTGGTCAGCATGGGCAATTGCAAGAGTGGGAAAAGGATTGGGACGATCCACAAGATCAACACCGCCACTGTTCGCATTTGTTTGGGCTGCATCCTGGGCGACAGATTACGCCGCAAGGCACGCCAGAATTGTTTGACGCGGCGCGCCGTTCGTTGGAATTTCGTGGGGATGGGGCGACGGGGTGGTCGATGGCGTGGAAGATTAACTTTTGGGCGCGCTTCTTGGATGGCGACCATGCGATGATCTTGTTGAGCAATACGATCAACTTGGCCGAAGAGAAGGATGTGGCGATTTCGAATTTTTCGGC
>JACSRR010000270.1 GCA_014879635.1 Ignavibacteriaceae bacterium
CATACAATTGCCTAAGCGTCCCTAAAGGGTGTCGTATCTTTGTTTAATTCAATATACTGAATACAATATGAAAAAGTATTTGTTGAGTTTATTCATTTCTTCTGCTATAAAAACAAATCTTCAGTTAATACACTAAAAGTTTAGCAATTTAACTAAAGTACCGGTACAGAAAATTTAAACAAGAAAATTATTGCCACCGAAAAATCAGGTGAACCGTTTAGAGGTTCGTCAAATTGTGGTAAAACCGGGAAACGAATGTATCAAAAAATATTTGCAGTATAGGGAGAAAGCAAATAAAAAAGGAGCCCCTTGTTAAGAGGCTCCGTTAAAAAAACTAATCTAAAAGTTCGGCAAGTGCTTTTTCTAATCCGCCGCCTCTTAAGATCTCTTCGGTACCAATAATATTACCGTTGGCATCAACTAAGAGCATTCTGGGGATATAAAAAACCTCAAAAACAGTGGCTATTTGCTCGCCTTGGTCAGCAGGAACAATATGTTTCCAAGGCATAGGGAATCTTTTAGCACGAAAATTTTCAACATCTTTAGAAGATTCACTCATTGAGATGCTGTAAATTTCAAACCCTTTATCTTTATAATTTTTATAAACTTTTTCAAGCTCGGGAATTTCATCAACGCAAGGCATACACCAAGTAGCCCAAAAATCAATTAAAGTGTATTTAGCCTTAATATCTGCGTTAGTAAAAGTTACACCCGATTGTTCATCAGTAACAGAAAATTCAGGAATTTTAGAGCCAATTCCGAGTGTAGAAGTGTTTTCACCGCTTCCGTCATCATAATTCTCGTTTAACATATCAAGATATTCTGAACCTTCCATCTTAGGTGCTGCGTAATCATACATTACTTGGTATTGTTCTGCTGAAACTTTGTCATTTAATTCTTTTGCCAACATAAGAACTTCATACATTGAATAATCAATTTTCAAATTTTTGAGAACAGTGAAAAGGTAGTCAAATGTATTATCAATTTGAGCAACAGATAAATAACTTCTTAGATTGTAAATATTGCTTATCCAAAGTGGATTTGAAGGAGAAATGCCGGAAGTCACTTTTTTTAATTCTCCGGGAGGAATCACTTCAGTGTAAAATAACTCAAAAAGTTTAAATCTGATAATATCCTTCATCTTTTCGTCGTTAGTACTGTTCAACTTGTTAACTAATTCATTGTACCAGAGTTTATTACCTTTAAAATAAGCGAGATTTTGTTCGTCAATAAGCTGTAACAATAAACCAATTCCGGTAGCATCACTAATAATATTTATAGAAGAATAGTCAGGAAACAAATAAACGGGGAAATCGTTTTTATTTACGACAAATTCATCGTTTGCTTTAACATTCCTCAAAACATTATAATAAGATCCAAAGCCGTCATAACTTAATTCTGTTTTTTTGTTGATTGCAGGAATTGCAGTATAAAATCCGGGTGATGTGAAAGCAATGTAAATAGAGTCATAATTTTTTGTGAATTTATAACTAAGTGAACCGTCAGGTTTTACCGTCATAGGAGCAGAGCTGATATATTCAAAAGCAGTTGAAGCATTCACTAAAATCAGGCCTTCATTATCAAACCAGATACTTTTCATTCTAAATTCGATTTCGGCAGTACCGTTATAATTGTAGAGTGGAATAGTCATATCCAACGGTTTATAACCGGCGGCATAAATCATCATCGAAAACTGACCGTTTCTGCCAAAATTAATATCAAAATTACCGTCAAAAGTAGTTATTGAAGCGTAAGTTGACTCATACGATTCGTTAAAATCGTAAACAACAATGTCAGCTCTTTTTACGGGATTGCCTTGCGGGTCAACAATCTTACCTTTAAGAGTGACATTTGATTGTGCGGTTAATGAACCGGCAATAAACAATGTTAATATTGCCATGATTAAATTTCTCATATTTCCTCTTTTTTTATTTTTATATATATCATATAACAATTTAATTAAATTTGTTCCTGTTAATATTCATCCCAGCTTTTAATTTCGATATTTTCTATCGAATAATTGCAAAAAGCGTGAATAAAAGCCGCTGCTAACCGTGCATTAGTGATTAAAGGCACATTAAAATCAACTGCACTTCTTCTGATTGTGTAATCATTGTTAAGTTCTGCTCTTGAAAGATTTTTAGGAATGTTAACAATCAAATCAACCTTTCGTTCTTTAATAAAATCGAGAGTATTTGGCGAAAGACTTTCATCAGGCCAATATAATATTTCGGCTTTAATGTCATTTTGCATTAAAAATTCTGCCGTTCCTCTTGTGGCAAAGATATTAACTCCTTTTTCCGAAAGCTGTTTACAAGCGTCTAATAATTCAACTTTTGTTTTTGCCGTTCCGGTAGAAAGCAATATATTTTTTACAGGAACACGATACCCTACAGATAGCATAGCTTTGAGAATTGCTTCATAAAAATCTTCTCCGAGACAACCAACTTCACCCGTAGATGACATATCCACACCCAAAACGGGGTCAGCCTCATTCAACCGGTTAAATGAAAATTGCGATGCCTTAACTCCTATGTACTCTAAGTCAAAGAGTGATTTATCCGGTTTATCAACTTTTTTACCGAGTACAATTTTTGTAGAAATATCAATCAAATTAGTTTTTAATACTTTTGAAACAAACGGAAAGCTTCTTGACGCTCTTAAATTACATTCAATTACTTTTATATCATTGTCTTTAGCAATATATTGAATATTAAACGGACCTGATATATTGAGCTCTGCTGCTATTTTTGCCGAGATTTTTTTAATAAGTCTTGAAGTTTCGACATAAATTTTTTGAGGCGGGAAAATCATTGTTGAATCGCCCGAATGCACTCCTGCAAATTCAACATGCTCCGAAATAGTATAAGCTATAATTTTACCGCTATCGGCAACGGCATCAAACTCTATCTCTTTAGCATTTTCGATAAACTCCGAAACAACTACAGGATACTGTTTTGATACATTTGCAGCAATTTGCAGAAAGTATTTCAAATCTTCGTTGTTTGAAACTACATTCATTGCCGAGCCCGAAAGCACATAGGATGGACGAATTAAGAGCGGAAAACCGGTTTTATTTGCGAAATCGACAATATCACTCACTGATGTTAATTCTTTCCATTTTGGTTGATCAATTTTTAGGCTATCTAACATCGAAGAAAATTTATGTCTGTTTTCAGCGCGGTCAATTGAATCTGCCGATGTTCCTAAAATATTAACATTTTCGTTGTTTAATCTTATTGCGAGTGAATTGGGAATTTGTCCGCCTGCATTAAGAATAACGCCGAAAGGATTCTCCAAGTCAATAATATCCATAACTCTTTCAAAACTTAGTTCGTCAAAGTATAAGCGGTCGCAAATGTCATAATCGGTGCTTACGGTTTCAGGGTTGTAATTAATCATCACAGACCTAAAACCTTCTTCTTTAACGGCATTTATAGCGCTTACGGAGCACCAGTCAAACTCAACGCTGCTCCCGATTCTATATGCTCCCGATCCCAAAACAATTACTGAGTTTTTATCATTCTCGTATTCAACATCATTTTTGAAGCCACCGTAAGTAAGATACAGGTAGTTTGTTTGAGCCGGGTATTCTGCGGCAAGTGTATCAATTTGTTTAACACAGGGAATAATTCCTTTATTTTTCCTGTATTTTCTTACTTCAAGTAAAGATTCTTCGATATCCTTATCCGGAGATTTAAGAACAAATCTGGCAATTTGAAAATCGCTAAATCCTTTTTTCTTTGCTTCCAATAAAAGTTCATCGGGCAAATCAATTAGAGAATTATAGACAATCAATTTATTTTTGAGGTCAAAAATTGATTTTAATTTTTCGAGAAACCATTCGTCTATTTTAGTAAGATTGTGAATTTTTTCTACTGAATATCCTTCTTCAAATGCTTCGTTTAAGTAGAATATTCGTTTATCGGTCGGATTCATCAATTCTTTTTCGAGGTCGTCAATACCTGTTTCGCGGCTGCCCGTAAAACCATGTCTGTTTTGGCGTATCATTCTTAAACCTTTTTGAATTGCTTCTTCAAAAGTTCTGCCGATAGCCATCACTTCGCCAACACTTTTCATACTGCTACCTATTCGCTTTGAAACGCCTGAAAACTTATCTAAATCCCATCTCGGAATTTTACAAACAACATAATCTAAAGCGGGTTCAAACAAAGCAGAAGTAACTTTTGTAACATTATTTTTTAGTTGATGCAATCCGTATCCGAGAGCCAATTTAGCAGCTACATAAGCAAGCGGGTAACCGGTAGCTTTAGATGCAAGAGCACTTGAACGGCTCAGCCTTGCATTAACTTCTATTACTCTGTAATCGTCTGAATCAGGGTCAAGAGCAAATTGAACATTACATTCGCCAATAATGCCTATATGTCTAACAATTTTAATGGAGAGGGAGCGGAGCATCTGATAATCATCATTTGAAAGAGTTTGCGAGGGAGCAATCACAATGCTTTCACCGGTGTGAATTCCGAGTGGGTCAAAATTCTCCATATTACAAACGGTTATACAATTATCAAAACGGTCTCTTACAACTTCGTACTCTACTTCTTTCCAACCTTTGAGCGATTCTTCAACCAAAATTTGAGTTGAGAAAGAGAAAGCTTTTGTTGCAAGCTCTACAAGTTCGGGGTAGTTTCTGCAGAAGCCGCTTCCTTGACCGCCGAGAGTAAAAGCAGCTCTAATAATAATTGGAAAACCGAGTTCACCGGCTGCTTTAACTGCTTCATCAACAGACTCAACGGCTACACTTGCCGGTGTTTTCACATCAATTTCGTTAAGTTTATTTACAAAAAGCTGCCTGTCTTCAGTATCCATTATTGCTTGAACCGGGGTTCCTAAAACCTTAACACCATATTTTTCAAGAACTCCGGATTTATAAAGTTCTATGCCGCAGTTTAAAGCCGTTTGACCACCGAATGAGAGTAATAAACCATCAGGCTTCTCTTTTTTGATAACTTTCTCTACAAACTCAGGCGTAATTGGAAGGAAATAAACTTTTCCCGCAATATCTTCAGAAGTTTGAACCGTAGCAATATTTGGGTTTAACAATACCGTTTCAATATTTTCTGATTTAAGGGCTTTCAGAGCTTGAGAACCGCTGTAATCAAATTCGCCGGCTTCTCCAATTTTTAATGCCCCGGAACCGATAATAAGAACTTTTTTTATTCCGGTAGCTATCATAATTTACTCGCTCTAATATTTTTAATAAATTGGTCAAATAGAAAGTCGGTATCGGTTGGTCCGCTTGCTGCTTCGGGATGAAACTGAACAGAAAAGAAAGGGAGGGAAATATGCTTTAACCCTTCGTTAGTGTCATCGTTCAGATTAATAAAATATGGCTCCCAAGTTGCGGGTAAAGTAGAATTATCAACGGCATACCCGTGATTTTGAGAGGTGATATATGCTCTATCAGTACCTTTGATTAGTACGGGTTGGTTATGGCTCCTGTGTCCGTATTTCATTTTAAAAGTATCAGCCCCCGCTGCAAGTGCCATTAGCTGATTACCGAGACAAATACCAAAAATTGGTTTCTCTTTTTTGAAGGCAATTTTAAGGTTTTGAATAGTAATTTCGCACCTCTTTGGGTTACCCGGTCCGTTTGAAACTAATAAACCGTCATAGTCAATTTCGTTAAAGTCATAATCCCAAGGCACTCTAATAACTTGAACACCTCTCTGAGTCAGGGATCTAATGATATTGTTTTTGGTTCCAAGGTCAATTAAAACAACTTTCAAATCACCTGTTCCGATTATTTCGGATTGCTTAACGGTAACTTTCTCAACAAGATTAACTTTATCGGGGTCAAAAAAATCGACATCTTCATCGATAATAATTTTGCCGAGCATAGCACCTTTATTCCTAAGAATTTGAGTTAGCGCCCGGGTATCAATATCAAACAAACCGGGAACATTAAATTCTTTCAACCAATCCGATAAACTTTTTTCCGCTCTCCAGTGGCTGTATTCGATAGAATAGTCTGCAACAATCAAACCCGAAGGTTGCACCTTGTTTGATTCAAAAAAATCAGGGACGCTATCATTCCGGTTAAAAGCAGGAACACCGTAGTTACCTATTAAGGGGTAAGTGAGTACGAGGATTTGACCGGAATAACTCGGGTCTGAAATGCTTTCAATGTAACCCGTAACGGCTGTATGAAAAACAACTTCGCCGGCTGAAGAGTGGGGAGCACCGAAAATTTTCCCTTCAAAAATTGTACCGTCTTCTAAAATTAATTTTCCTTTTTTTATCAAAATAATTCCTTAAAAATCAACAAATAAAATTATACGGATGTGCCGGTGGTTTTGCTTCATAAATTAAAGCACTCTTTTTATCAAAATATCTTTTAGCTGAAAGAGAAGCGGCTATTGAACAAATGTCATGATCTGAGTAATGTGAATTGATTAAAGTAAACTTATTAAATAATTTAGAAAGTTTTTCCGCTATTGTATTGCATGCTTCTACCGAAGATTTCATATTTTTGATAAGAGCGGGTTCAATACCTTCAAGAGCTAATGAAATACCGGGATGAGTTTCGGCAATATGAATACTAAAGCCCAAATTTTCTTTTAACAAATTAGAAACAAATATTCCGCGAAGGGTTAAAAATCCCATTTTCGTAAAAGTTGGGGGCATTATTGTAGTTGAAGGTAATGATAAACTGACTGCTAAATCTCTAAATTTTTTATCCGAATCTCTTAATCCACCCCCCTGATTATAAGAGAGCGGAGCATCAATAAAAACGAATGCCGAATTTCCTTTCACGAAATTTGAAATTTTATCCAATAATTGCAGATCATCAAAATTGGAGGCTTGAAATACTAATTCTAATCCATCCGGGGATAAATTGGATATTGCGAGGGCTGTATCTTTTGTGTTAGAAGGACCCGAGAGGTCAATTCCTACAAATAACAATTAATTCTCTTTTTGGATAAGAAATATACAAAACCTATTTGAAATTACAACGCTCTAAAAAGGGGATAAGTATTTTCACCGGCAAATTTAATAAGCCACAAAAATATATCATTAATGAAGTATTTTTCCTATTGCTTAGAATAAAAAAATATTTTATTTTAGCCGTTTTAAAAAAATTAAAGCTAAATATTAAATAATAATTAAT